>JAIRLS010000174.1 GCA_031259205.1 Bacteroidales bacterium
TTTATATTTCCAATTTACATTTTTCCCATTGGTTTTTACCCATTCAAATGCCATTTTATTCGAAGTCGCTTCGCAATCATCTAACAATCCGGTCTTTGCCAATAATGCCGAACCGGTACATACAGTTAAACACCATGACGATTTCTTCACAAGAGTTCTTAATTTATGTATAAAATCATTATCATTAACTAATATTCTTGTTCCTTTTCCGCCGGGTATTACGAGAACATCATATTTTTTTATGTTATTTATATTTTTTGTAACTATTTGAATATTATCTTTATTTAGTATTTTTTTATCATAAATTGAAAAATATTTTATGCAACATTCTTCGACTTTTCCAAATACTTCAACGGGACCAAAAAGGTCGAGAGTTTCAAAATCATTAAATAACAAACAATTTATATCCATAAATATATCAAAAACATATTCTGAAAACTTTTTTAATATTTTTTCTAAAAATATTTCCCAAAAAATTTGGGGCCATATTGCACATAACATTCCCGTTGTTTACAATATATTTTTGTTCACGTCCGACCGCTCTACCTTTCCAGTCAGATAAAAAATTCGGGAGCGTCGCGCTGCTTGTGAAGAAGACTAGGGAATGGGATGCGGATCATGTCCAAATGACCGACGGATCAATGTGGGCAAGATCGGGCGAGCCGGTTATATTCATTGCCCAGTTGAGTTCGGCGGTAATCTCCTCAAGGACTTTCCGAACTCCTGCGGCGCCGTCCCGGGAAAGGCCAGCAATGACCTTTGTGCCGACACAGACGCCCGAAGCGCCCAAGGCAAGGGCTTTAAATGCGTCCATGCCTGATTGTATGCCGCAGTCCACAAAAATCGGTATCGTACCGCCGACAAGTTTTTTTATGCGGGGAAGTATCTTTAACGGCGGGATGGCACAGTCAAACACTCCGTTATGATGCGAAACAACAATACCGCCTGCTCCGGCGTCCAAGGCTTTTGCGGCGTCCTGTTCGCTCAAAACGCCTTTAATAATAAAGGGCAGTTTTGTCGCCTTAACGAAACTTTTTATGTCATCCAGGGTTTTAGGGCTTACCGGAAAACCCTTGGCCGAATATTTATTGTGTATGCGTCCGAAAACATAATCCGTATCCATGCCAACCGCAAGCGCCCCTGCTTTTTCAGCGTGTTCTATTTTTCTAAAAATCAGGTCTTTATCAGAATATGGTTTTACAATTTTTATCACCTTTGCGCCGGCGGCGATAAGCTGCTCAAGCTCGTCTTCAGGCCCTATGCCCGACCACATGACTGTTCCTGCCGCGGCCGCCCCTTTTGCGGTTTCAACCATGCCGTCAGGGCAAACTTCGTGTAAATACGAAAGCGCCGCAACCATGACCGGTGTGGAAATTTCCGTACCGAATACCGTGGTCTTTGTAGACCCTTCTACCGCGTCAATAGTACGCATTTCAACCAGAAGAGAGTCAAAATACTCTCTGGTAATCTGTTGGGAACTGCTTTTTGCTTTCATCTGTTCCTCCTCTGTTTTACATTATAAACCGGACGGCAAACCCGTTGGATGGTAATAAATATATTCATTTTCTCTTTTGCGTTTATTATTGACTCATTTCCAGTACGATCCTGCGGTTGAGCGTTATATCGCTGCCCGGCGCGACGGATTGGGCGATGATCCGTCCCCGTCCCCGGACGGATACCTGCAATCCCCTTTGTTCCAAGAGAAAGAGCGCATCTTTTAACCCCATGTCCACCACATTGGGCACCAGATTTTTATTGGTGCTGCGCGTTTTTACGTCTATTTCCTTTTCGCCTGCCGTGACGCTTACACATTCCGTCTGGGGGATTTCTTTACAGACCGGTATTTCCAAGGTTTTCCACACATAGGCCAATTCGCGGTAAAATCCTGATTTAGAATATGGTATATCCGCCATCATGCCGTTTTTTTCAGGTTTCAGCACTTCGTTCATGTCGGGATCGACAGCATAAATTTTATCGGCGATTTCGCGAAACACCGGCGTAGCGACCACTCCGCCGCCGGTGCCGTTCTGCGAGGGGGCGTACACCGTCACAATACAGGAATATTTTGGCCTGTCGGCGGGAAAATAGCCCACAAAGGAGGCGTAATGCTGTTTATTCCTGTAGCCGGACTGTTCATTGGCGATTTGGGCGGTACCCGTTTTTCCTGCAATCTTGTACAAATCTGTTTTTATGCGTTTGGCCGTTCCGTAATCGACTACCGCTTCCATCATCTGTTTCGCTTTGTGTATGGTTGCCTGCGATGCGATGGATGATTTTATCACCACTGTTTCTTTCCGCTCTTCCAGCGATCCGTGCCGGCGGAGTTCCTTTACGAATCGTGGTTTCACCATTTTACCGTTGTTGGCTACGGCATTGTAAAAGGTCAAAGTATGGATGGGCGTTAAAAGGACTTCGTATCCGTATGCTATCTGTGTCAGAGATATGCCCGACCACATGTTGTTGTCGGGGTATTTGACGAATGGTTCGCTCTCCCCGTTCAGGTCTATATTCAGTTTATTGTTCAGGTTCATGGAATAAAGGCGGTTAATGAACTGCCTTTCCTTTCCTTTATAATATTGGTTGATCAGTTTAGTGATACTCACGTTCGATGAAAAGGCGAAAGCTTCTTCTACGGTCAGCCATCCCTGTGTTTCCTTGCGATAATCGTCGTTTACCTCCTTGCCGAGATAAGACACCACGCCGTTCCTGTTGTTCACGGAATCCGTCAGTTGGATATACCCGTCTTCCAGGGCTACCATGTAGGTCATCAGTTTGAAAGTAGACCCCGGCTCGACGGCTTCCCCCAGCGCGTAGTTGTAAACTTCGGAATAACTGCCGTTAGCGGTTTTACCGAGGTTTACAATCGCTTTTACTTCGCCGGTAGCCACTTCCATCACGATTACCGAGCCGTGGTGCGCATTATGATGGATCAAGCATTTGCGCAAGCCGGTTTCGGCTACATCCTGAATATGAACGTCAATAGTGGATACGACGTCTCCTCCGTCCACAGGATCTACCGATTCGTCGCTGTTGACCGGCATTTGAGCGCCGCCCGAAAGTCGCTGCACTATCCGGACGCCTTCCTTCCCGCGCAGAAAAATATTGTACGCGCCTTCCAAACCGGGGTGATTACCGAAGGGATCTTTCGTCAAATAGCCGATTGTCCGGCTTGCCAGCCCACCGTGAGGCTGTTTGCGATTTTCTTCGCTTTCAATGATCAATCCGCCTTTATTGCTTCCCAAACGGAAAAGGGGATATTTCTTGATTTTTTTCAGCATCAGGTAATCCACTCCCGGATCTATCAAAAGATAACAATTGTGTTGTCGGCGGGCGTTAATGATTTTTCGCTTATAGACGTCCGCACTTTCTTTGCCCGGTATCCGGGCAAGATGCCAGGCAAGAGAATCGATATTTGCGTTGAAAAGTTCATCCGTCAATCCTTTCGAACAAGGATCCATCCTGATTTCGTATGACGGTATGGAAGTAGCCAGCACTCTTCCGTCCGAAGCCAGAATATCGCCGCGCATCGGCTTAACAATGATATCTTCGAGAGAGATTTCTTTTTGCAGGTTTTTCAGACGTCCCTTTTCCCGTATCTGCGTGTACACCACTTTCACGATGACGGAAAGGCCGGCGAACACGATGATAAAATAGATAAAAAATAACCGATTCAGTATAAGTTTTTTGACTGAAGCCATGTTTTGGGTACGAACTGGTTACTGTTCAATTTTATAGGGAGGTTTTACCGATTCCACAAGATCCATGTGTCTGGATTCAACCATTTCCACCACTTTGGACTGCCGGCTGAGATTCATCAAACGGGCGGCGGTAGTGATGGATTCTGCCCGCAGATCGTTCACTTCTTTTTGCAGGGCATTGGTATTGCGGGCGATCTTCTCCGCATGGTAGCGGTTGCCGATGTATATCACGCCTAAAAAAGTCATCCACAAAATGAAGCGTATGTTCTTTAAAATAAACTCATTGGTCAGTATCGATCCGCTTAGTATGGTCTTGATCGAAACCGGACGCAGTTCTTTACGTTCTTTTTTGTTATCAACAAAATCGTTTATTTGCATAAAACGTCTAAAAAAAACTTTGATTCTTTTTACGGCTTCGCCACCGTCAGTCACAGGACAAACTAACGCAGGATATTATAACCGTCTGATTATCTTCTACATTCTTCCAAAAATCCGGAAGAATATTTTTTTACGGAAACAGGCTTATTTTACCCTTTCCCCTATTCTTAATTTGGCGCTTCGGACACGACTGTTCGCCTTGATTTCATGTTCCGAAGGCGTTATTATTTTCGTATTTATTTGCCGGAAAGGTGTTTTCGATTGTCCGTAAATATCCTTTTCGGCTTCTCCCTCAAACAGGCCATTTTTCAGGAAATTCTTCACCAGCCGGTCTTCCAGCGAATGATAGGTGATAATGGCCAGTCTTCCTTTTGCCGGAAGCAGATCAAGGCTCTGGAGTAATAATGATTTCAGATGATCCAGCTCCCTGTTTACTGCAATTCTCAACGCTTGGAACACTTTCGCCGCGTATTTGTTTTCCGAACCGCGCGGCATACATGGTTTGATGGTTTCCAGCAACTGGCCGCTACGCTCAATAGGGTGCGACCGTCGAGCCGTTACGATTCGCCCGGCCAGCCGCTGTGCATTGGACACTTCACCGTATTGCCCGAAAATTTCGCGCAAACTGTTTTCGGGGTACCGGTTGATCACTTCTGCGGCGGTGATACTCATGCCGGTGTTCATGCGCATGTCGAGCGGAGCGTCGTGCCGGAAAGTAAAACCTCGTTCAACGGTATCGAAGTGATGCGACGAAACGCCTAAATCCGCCAGTATCCCGTCCACGTTCCGTATCCCGTAATGCGCGAGATAATTACGCAAAAAACGGAAATTGCCTTGTTCCATTATCAGCCGCCTGTCATCAGGGCGGTTGGCCAGCGCGTCGGCGTCCTGATCAAGCGCTATCAGGCGTCCTGTGGTAAGCCTTTTCAAAATTTCCCTCGAATGGCCGCCACCGCCAAAAGTCGCATCAACATATACCCCGTCGCCACGGATATTCAAGCCGTCAATGCTTTCTTCCAGCAGGGCGGATACGTGATAATCCGGGGGAGGGGTTGCCCAATGGGTCGATATGGGTTGTTTGTCGCCCGTCATAAGTCGTCGAGGTTATAGTTTACATTACCCATAATGCGCAATGCCCTTTCGCGCAGGACATCCACGCCGCCGCTGCTCTTTTCGTACAAATCCGGCGTCCAGATTTCGATCTTCCCGATACCGCCTATCAATATCGCATCTCTCCCGATAGAAGCCGCTTTCAGCAAACGCGCCGGCAGCAATATCCTTCCCGTTCCGTCGGACTCCAACTCGACAGCTCCCATTCGGAAATCGCGTATGAATTGCCTGTGTTCGGGATCATACGGATTCGTGTTCTTGATAATCAGTCTGTTCTGTCGATTCCACTCGTCAAGGGTGAATAATTCCAAACTCGGCTCATACGGGTCTTTTTTAAGCACAAAACGATACGTATCTGCCCCCCCCATTTGTCTGCGAAACTCGGCAGGCAGCATGATACGCCCTTTGGCGTCCACCTTGCAATCATATTCACCTGTAAATACGGTCATTCTTTCGAGATAATCCGGCGTAAAGATAAATATCTTTTACCACTTTTTACCACTTTTTACCACCAATGTTAATAACTTTTTTCGAGAAATAATAGAACGTACTGTATTTCTGTGGTTTATGTTTGCCGAATTTCTAAAAAATTAAATCGGCGAAATTATTTTTCTGAAAAAACTCCACGCAAACATTCAACCGCTGGTGGTGGGAGAGGAGATAGAATAAAGCCTCAAAATAAGTCGATGGCGGGAATCAATTTCTTTTGTCTTCTCCCCACATCAGTTTGTTTCGTAAAGAGGAATAAAAGGAAAACGGATTGACGGTTTTCACGGTAAAATTCGCCCGTTTCACTGTTATTTCGGTTTGTGTAGTGCAATCGTAGGAACGCGAATCAAGCGAAAGGGTGTATGCATTCATTCTACTGTCGATTTTCAGGCGCAGACGGGCATTGTCGGGAATGACCAGCGGTCGTACCGTCAGGTTATGGGGGGCAATGGGAGAAATGATGAAGGTTTTCGACTCCGGCGCCACAATAGGCCCTCCTACGCTCATCGAATAGGCGGAAGACCCGGTAGGAGTAGCGATAATCAGACCATCCGCCCAGTAGGAATTGAGAAACTCGTCATTGCACCACACGTGAACGGTGACAAGTCCGGCTTTTTTCTGTACCACCACATCGTTCAGGGCATACGGAAAGTCATTCAACGGAGCGCTGCTTCCTACGTCAAGCAGGCTGCGTTCTTCGACAGGCAGGCGGCCTGCCATCAGGCGTTCAATCGAATTTTGCAGTTCCGGTTCGGCAATTGTTGCCAGAAACCCCAGTCTTCCGCTATTGACGCCGACAATGGGTATTCCGCTGTTTCTTACGAAATGGATCGATTCCAAAAAGGTGCCGTCGCCGCCCACGCTGAAAAAGTAAGAGAGGTCGCCGGGCAGATTAAAGCCGGAGGAAAAAGTTCCCGCAATCTGCCCTGCTTCCGGCGTAGATTGCAAACAATGGAAAACAGACCGGTGAAGAAAGACGTTTTCCGTTTTCAGCAGGCGAATCATACGGCAAATCAGCGCTGTATTGCGTTCATTGATGACTTTTCCAAAAATAGCGACAGACATGTTGTTGTGTTTTTGATTATTCTTCGATTTCTTCTTCTTCGTTGTTCCGCTTCATGGGTTTGCCCAACTGAAATTCCGGCGGCACGGGTTTTTTCTTGATTTTCTTAACGGATATGTTTTTGTAATGTTTCCATTGTTTTCCGACGAATTTCAGACCATCCGTCCGCTCATCGGGGCCGTAATATTCGTATTGTCCCACCATGTAGGGCATGGGTGGCGCGAGATGGTCGAATTCGATCCGTTTTTTTCTTTTGTTGTATTCCAAATACATGGTTTCTTGCGATGAGAGTTCAAAAATCAGGCGATTTTTCGTCCATCCGTTAAATTCGATGATGGGTGCGCCGAACTGCGCGGTGGTTCCGTTTTTTCCGAAAGACAGTATTTCGATGATTTTCTTTTTGGTTTCCCAGGTATTCATGTCCACGCCCAGCAGGGTGTAGTACTGTTCGCCGTCGTCGGCGGTTTGAGCGTCGATAATCCGGTAATAAAGCGCGCCGTACCAGTTGTCGGATGAAAGCGTTTGCTGTTCCGGTTGCCGGATGGAGTCCGACCAGTCGGTCAGCCAGATGACCGTGTTTAATTCGCCGCCGGAAGGCACGACAATTAGCCCGAAATGACACTGTGTGCCATCCTGAAAGGAATGATTCCAGTTGATGAAACGGAAAGACTTGTCGGGCGCATACAACCGGCCTATCATCGTCAGCGAATCGAAAGGGTAAAGGTAAGCGTCCGGCAATATCAGGGTTTTGGCAAACAGTTCTTCGGCTTCGATGTGTTTCCGGATGGCGAGGCTGTCGTCTTTCAAAGATTTTATCTCATTCATCAACTGCAATATACGCCATTCGCTACGAACAAAAGCAGATATTTCCGCCTGGGCTGTTGCACGGCGGGAAAAAGCGGAAAACAAGCCCACAAAGATAAGAAAGTAGAAAAAAGGTTTGAATTTTCTTGTGTTAAACGTTTGTGCCATTTATCACTGTAATAGATTTATACTTTTCATCAGGTTTTCTTTATACACTTTTCCTATGGAAATATGATTAGTATTGTCTTTTGTTTTGATAACGATGGAGTTGTCCTCGATACAAGTAACGAAATTAAGATTTACGATAAACGAACGATGCGTACGAATAAACAATTCTGCCGGAAGTTTCTTTTCAATGGATTTCATCGTGGCATGAATGGTGTATTTTTCAGAAAAAGTATTAAACACAACATAATTTTCCATTGCTTCAATCCACATGATATCCTTGTATTTCAATCGTATCATGGACGAGTTGTGTTTGATGAATATCTCTTCGCCGGAAGTATTATAGGGCGCTTGCAAAGCCAGTTTTTCCTCCACTTTTTCGACTGCTTTCAAAAAACGGACAAAAGTAAAAGGTTTGAGAAGATAATCAATAACATCATAGTCGAAAGCTTTGACAGCGTATTTCTCTTTAGATGAAATGATAATGATTTGAGGAGGTTTTTCCAACGTATTGAGCAAGTCAAGCCCATTCATTCCGGGCATTTCGATGTCAAGGAAAATCAGGTCTATCGGCTCGTGTGATTGCAAAATATTAACCGCATCTACCGCATTATCCAACGAATGAAGAAGATGCAATGACATTGTTTTTGAAATAAAAAACTCTATCAGTTTCCTCACAAAACTGTCGTCATCTATGATGATACATTTTATCATAAATTTAAAAAATGAACAAATATACGTGATTTTTTTAATACTTGACAAAAATATGATAATTTTGCCCTTCATTTAATCGAAAAAAATTGGAAAAATATGTTTGAAAATTTATCGGATAAACTGGAGCGCGCCTTTAAAACGCTGAAAGGGCAAGGACGGATCACAGACATTAACGTTGCCGAAACGCTGAAAGAAGTACGCAAAGCCTTGCTGGACGCGGACGTTAACTACAAAATTGCCAAGGAATTTACGGACTCCGTCAAGGGGAAAGCTATGGGAATGAGCGTTCTCACATCGGTTTATCCCGGAGAAATGCTGATTAAGATTACCCGCGACGAACTGGCATTGCTGATGGGAGGGCAGTCGAAAGACATTAGCTTGAAAGGCAGTCCGTCCATCATACTTATTGCAGGATTACAGGGTTCCGGAAAGACCACTTTCAGCGGAAAACTTGCCCACTTCCTGAAAAACAAAAAAGGACGTTCCGTGCTGCTGGTTGCCGGCGACGTGTATCGTCCGGCAGCTATCGAACAGTTGAAAATACTTGGCGAACAGGTATCCGTCCCCGTATATGCGGAGGAAGAAAACAAGAATCCGGTGGCGATTGCCGAGAATGCTGTTAAACACGCTAAATTGCACGGCTTTAACACTGTGATTATAGATACGGCAGGCCGTTTGGCAGTCGACCAGGAGATGATGTCCGAAATTACAGCGATTAAGAAAGCGGTTGCGCCCGAAGAAATCCTCTTCGTGGTGGATTCTATGACCGGTCAGGACGCCGTCAATACCGCCAAAGAATTTAACGACCGGCTGGACTTCAACGGTGTGGTACTCACCAAACTGGACGGCGACACGCGCGGTGGTGCGGCGATCTCCATCATGTCGGTGGTGCATAAGCCGATCAAATTTATCAGTTCGGGCGAAAAAATGGAAACGCTGGACGTTTTCCATCCGGAACGCATGGCAGACCGGATACTGGGCAAGGGCGACATCGTGTCGCTGGTTGAAAAGGCACAGGAACACTACAACGAAGAGGAAGCCCGCCGGCTGCAAAAGAAAATCGCCAAAAACAAATTCGATTTTGACGATTTCCTAAGTCAGATTAAACAGATTAAAAAAATGGGCAACCTGAAAGAACTCGCATCCATGATTCCCGGCATGGGAAAAGCCATCCGCAATATCGACCTCGACGATGATGCCTTCAAAAACATCGAAGCCATCATCTGTTCCATGACGCCAACGGAAAGAAGCAACCCTTCGGTACTCAACGGCAGTCGCCGGTTGCGCATCGCCAAAGGAAGCGGAACGCAAATTCAGGAGGTCAACCGACTTATCAAACATTTCGATGAAACCAGAAAAATGATGCACATGATGACGGATAAAAGCAAAATGGCAAAAATGATGCACAATATGCCGAAACGATAACCGGTATGAAAAAGGGGTACGATCTGGAAAAGATTAAGCAACTTTGCGATGGCGATACCGGACTGTGCAATAAACTCATTGCTGTGTTTATCGATAATGCAACGGATTATATCGAAAAAATGCGGCAGATGGTTTTGTCAAGCAACCGAAAAGGCGTCACCGAAGTAGCCCATCAACTGATAGCGGGATTAGGATACCTCGGCGCGTCCCGCTTGCAGAACATGGCAAGAGAAATCGAAAAAAACATGCCGGCCGACACGGAACATTTCTTCAAAAAAACCGGCCTTTTGTACGAAGGTGTTGCCTCATTAGTGGATGCGCTGAAAAAAGAAATAAAAAATCACGAAACTTTGCCGGAGGATCATTAAAAATGCTTACATTTGTACCCTAATACGTTAATTCAAACGCACGTAGTTATCAATCAATTTAATATGAACAGAAGAAATTTTATCGAAAAAGGAATAGCGGCCATTGCGGTTTACCATGCGATCGCCCGTACTGCGTCGGCGACAGCCGGCCATGAGTCAAAAGCGGGAAAGCGCAGAATCGGGATACAACTGTACAGCATCAGAAAATCATTGCCGAAAGATTTTAGCGGCAGTCTGAAAAAACTGGCGGATATAGGTTATACGTCCGCCGAAGCCTACGGCTGGAACGGAAAATCCTTTTTGGGCAAAAGCCTGAAAGAAACCGCCGCCATGCTCGGCGATGCGGGAATGCAACTGACAGGCACCCATTGCGGAACAGGACTGCTGCCGGCGGATGTTCAATCAAAAGAATGGGATTATTGGCGAATCAGCGCACACGAAATGAACGAAGCCGGCGGGAAACATCTGGTTCAATCGTGGCTTCCGGACAAATCGTTAGACGGATTGAAGCGGTTAGCCGCCCAATTCAACACCATCGGCGAACTGTGCAAAAAAGAAGGAATAAAATTCGGATACCACAACCATCATGCGGAATTTGCCAAAACGGAAGACCAGGTGATTTTGGACGTTTTACTCCGGCATACCGATCCCGCGCTGGTGTTTTTCCAGTTGGATCTGGGACATGCCGTCAACGGCGGCGGAGATATTTTGGCTTATTTAAAAAAATATCCCGGCCGTTTTCTCAGTTGGCACGCTTCCGACTTCAAAACGGGAAAAGGGTACACGGAAGTCGGAGAAGGAGATGTGCCGTACAAGGAATTGTTTAAACAAGCCAAATCCTACGGCGTCGAAAGCCTGATTGTGGAACAGGAAACCGAAGGGGATATCTACGCTTCCTGCAAAAATGACTTCATCTATCTGTCCCAATATTCATGGACAAAGATAAAACGGTAAAGGATGAACGGATAAGCCGTCATCTCCGTTTTTAGCAATCCCATCATGCCGGATACCATGAATCTGTTTTCTCCCCAATGGGACGATTATGAATTAATAGATACGGGCGGATTCGAAAAACTCGAACGTTTCGGCAAATATCTGTTGATCAGGCCTGAGCCGCAAGCCATTTGGCCTAAATCCCTTTCGCCGGAAGAATGGGGAAAAGCGACAGCCGTCTTTCGCAAGGAAAGCGGCTCTTTTGGCGACAACGAACGCGGCGAGTGGTCGCTCCGTCCCGGCATGGAGCAACAATGGCGGATCAATTACCGGTATGGGGACATGCAATTGCGTTTCCGGCTTGGATTGACCGCCTTCAAGCATGTGGGAATTTTCCCCGAACAGGCGGTCAATTGGAATTACATTTACGACATGGTTTGCCGGCAGAAGATCGATAGCCCGCAAGTGCTGAATCTTTTTGCGTACACCGGCGGCGCTTCACTGGCGGCGCGGGCGGCGGGAGCAGAAGTCACCCACGTAGACGCCGTGCGGCAAGTGATCGGTTGGAGCCGCGAAAACATGGAAGCCAGCCGGTTGTCCGGCGTCCGGTGGGTGGTTGAAGACGTCCCGAAATACGTCAGGCGAGAGCTCAGGCGCGGCAAAAAATATCATGGCATTATCCTTGACCCGCCGGCATACGGGCGCGGACCGAACGGCGAAAAATGGACGCTGGAGGAGGGTATGAATGAATTGATGACGCATTGCCGGCAACTTCTTATTCCCCGACAGTCGTTTATAGTGTTGAATCTGTATTCAATGGGCTTTTCCCCACGGATCGCCGAAAACCTTGTTAAAGCGTATTTCCCTGCCGTCAGAGGGGAGTGCGGCGAATTGTCGGTCTGCGACAGAACGGGAAACCGTTTGCCATTGGGCGTATTTATGCGGGGAACCGTTTGATTTTCAGTAAATCTCCGTACCCGCGATCTCTCCCCTCATGCAAATGATGGTTACCCAACATGGCGATTGTCATGCGTAAACATTTTGTAACCAGACATCTCGTATTGCTATTCGACTGCGGATATTTTCCGTTGAAAAAAAATCATTCCCTGCACTTGGAAATATTGAAATCTTCATCTAATTTTGCACGCAAAAAGTAAACGAATGTTTGATATATTGTATCAAAGTGATTTAAACATCCAATCAGTTGAGAAAAGTTTTCCCAAAACGCTCAAGCAGTTGCAGGCCGGCGATTTCAAAAGCGCGGATGTCCGTAAGATGCAAGGAACGGGGTATTATCGGGCGCGGCTGGATGTTCGCGACCGGCTACTGTTCAATTTCATAACTTATGAAGAGAAGAAATATATTCTGTTGCTGGAAGTTATCAAGGATCATAATTATGCGTGCAGTCGATTTTTACGCGGGGCGTCCATTGACGAAAACCGGTTTATTCCGATTGATTTTCCCGAGAAGGAAACGGAAAATGCAGCGGCCAGTCTGTCCTATCTGAACAAAAGCAACAAAGCTATTCACACGCTCAACAAATTTATTTCCTTCGACGATTTCCAGAAAGAGATTTATATGCTTCAGCCGCCATTGATTATCGTTGGGTCGGCAGGTAGCGGCAAGACTGCGCTTGTGCTGGAAAAGCTCAAAAGCCTGCACGGAAACACGGCCTACATTTCCCTGTCGAAATATCTGGTGGACAATGCTTCGCATATCTATTACGCTTCCGGTTACGACAACGAGCATCAGGAAACCGACTTCCTTTCGCTGAAAGATTATCTTTCATTGTGGCAAATACCCGAAGGAAAAGAAGTGGAGTTCAAACATTTCAATCGGTGGTTCAACCGTTATATGCAATCGGTGAAAATCAACGAGCCTTATCGCGTATTCGAAGAATTTAAAGGGGTCATTACCGGTTCGCCGGTACACGCGGCATGGCTCTCACAACAGGAGTACATGAAACTTGGCGTCAAACAATCCATCTTCTCCACGCAGGAAAGGGAACGACTTTATCCGCTTTTTCTCAAATATGTGGAGTGGCTGAAAGAAGAAAACATGTACGACAGTAACATCCTCTGCTACGAATACCTCAACAAAGTGCAGCCCTGTTACGATTACGTCATGGTCGATGAAGTTCAGGATATTACCAATATACAGTTGAAATGTATCCTCGCTTCCCTGCGGCAGAAGCAGCATTTCATCCTCACCGGCGACAGCAACCAGATTGTTCATCCCAATTTCTTTTCGTGGAGTAAAATAAAAACTTATTTCTACGAAACGGGCGACAGCAGGGACAACCGGATCAAAATCCTGCAAACCAATTACCGTAACAGTCTTCGGGTGGTGGAACTCAGCAATAGCCTTTTGAAAATCAAGAATATTCGTTTCGGCTCCATCGACCGGGAAAGTAACTGTCTGGTAAACACCATCAACAAAGAGGAAGGTGAAGTATTGCTCTATTTCAATGACGAAAAAAAGAAAAAAGAGCTGAACCGCCGTACACAGGACAGCGCTAAATACGCCGTCATCGTGCCCGGTCACGCACAAAAAGCCGAAGCCGCGCGGTTCTTCAAGACCCCGCTGATATTCAGCGTTCAGGAAGCCAAAGGATTGGAATACGAAAATGTTATTCTGGTAGATTTCGTGTCCGATCATGAAGCCGAATTTCGCGAAATTATTGCCGGAGTATCCGTCGAAGACCTTCAGCAGGACGAATTGCGCTATAATCGCGCGAGCGATAAAAACGACAAAGACGCCGAAATCTACAAATTCTACATCAATTCGTTCTATGTTGCCGTGACTCGCGCCGTTAAAAACATTTACATTTTCGAGCGGCTTTCCTCCCATCCCGCCCTGAAACTGCTGCAAATGCAGGAAACAAAAGCCGAAATCAACGTCAAGGAAGCCAAATCGACGCGTGAAGAGTGGCTCAACGAAGCGCGTCGCCTCGAAGAACAGGGAAAATACGAACAAGCCGAACAAATTCGCGCAAAATACCTTGGATATGAATATATTTCGCCCGAACAGCTGGAGATCATCAGCACGTTAGCGCTCGACCCCGCCAAAAAAGAAGCCGAAGTAAAAAAGGAACGCAAACAATTGTTCCAGTACGCTATTCACCACCGCCGGTATGACTGGGTAGACGCGCTGGCCAAATTGCAGTTTCAGCGAGCCATCCTCTATATGAAGGAATTACGCGCCGAACGCCGCGAATACGAAAAACACATCCGGTTGGGAAACAAACCCAAAGTGGAATCCGTTATTCAGAAATACGGAGTCGATTTCACTTGCGACGAAGGCGTTTCGGGGCTGATGATAGCGTTGCAATACGGGCAGACGGAACTTGCCATTGACTTGATAAACAAAGGCGCCTCGCTCGCCTCCGCCGACAATGCATCGCGGCAGGCAATGGACTATCTGCTTGCTTCGTACATCAAAAACAAATGCTCAAGCCAGAAACAGGAGCAACTTGCCGATGAAGAAACGCTGATACATTGTTGGCATCGGGTGTGTCCGCCGGCTATCGAATACGAATTCAACAAACGCAGGTTTCACGCCGGTTCGCACAGTATGTTGTTCTTTCTTATCCTCTTGATGCGCAATACGGCCGACAGCCAGCCCACTAAAGTAAGAATCCGTTTCAAAACAGATCAGGACGACCTTACTACCGGAGCATTCAACATGTCTGACCTCGAACAGTTTGCCGCCATGATGCCCGACGAAATTCTTCCGCCATACCGCAAAAAACGGACGTATATTAACAGTATCATGGCGTTGCACGAACGGGAAAAACCGTCGCCTTACTGCAAAGCCGCCTTTCT
>JAIRLS010000182.1 GCA_031259205.1 Bacteroidales bacterium
GCTTCGTGAACCGGATTACGTGTTTGTCGATAACAGTTTTTGCCTGTCGAGCGATTAAATCGTCTTTCGCCGGAACCGTACATGCCGCTATTGAAGCGGAAAAAACAAGGATAAAAATCTTTTTCATATTCATATTCATTAAAAATGTGTTTTTTTCGATTCGAAAAGTAAAGACTGTGTCATGGATTTGCTATTATCATGACTTTGTAATTTTTTGCAAAATTACATGAAAAACTTGTGTTTTCCAAGCGCAAAAATGAAAAAAGTTTTTACAAAGGAACGATAGCGTATTTGCGTGTATATTGGACGAACAGGGCAAAAAGGCGTTCTAAGTTTGTTATCTTTTTTTTCTGAAAAAGATGCGCAACAGTTGCGCACATTCGGATTCGAGGATGCCGCAAGCGACGACGGTGGACGGATGCAAAACCGGCGTTCTGCAGCATGAAAAACCGTGTTTGGGATCGGAAGCGCCATAAACCAGCCGTCCCGTTTGCGCCCAGTAAAGCGCACCGGCGCACATCATGCAAGGTTCAAGCGTTACATAAAGGGTACATTCTTTAAGGTATTTGCCACCCAAAAAAGACGATGCGGCAGTGATCGCCTGCATTTCGGCGTGAGCCGTTGCGTCTGTCAGCGTTTCGGAAAGATTGTGAGCACGTGCAATGATGCGTTCATTGGCCACAACAACAACTCCCACAGGCACTTCATCCCTGTCAAAGGCTTTCTGAGCCTCTTTCAGGGCTTCGCGCATCCAGCGTTCGTCTGTTTCCATGCGGATGTCATGAACAACTGCTGTGACAGGAATCGCAATCGCCCGAAGAACAACATGCGCCGGCTGCGCTGCCCCGGGCAAGCTCATCGGCGGTGGCCTCGCGGATATCCGTCACTACGCCGGAAAAATACAGATCGTCGCCCGCCAGCGGATGGTTGAAATCCATCATTATCGTATCTTGCTTTATTTCGGCAACAATACCGTTGAGATGGTTGCCCTGCGAATCGACCATAGGTATGGCATTCCCTTCTACCAGCAGATCGCTGTCTATTTCTCCGTCAATGAGAAAGTTTGAAACGGGAAGTTCCACCAAAGCGTCTTCTTTGGCAGGCCCGTATGCCTGGTCGCATTTCAGTAAAAAAGCAAATTCATCACCTTTTTTCAGGCTTTTGATATTTTGCTCGAAGGCAGGCAGTAACGCGCCGGCGCCGTACAGGAATACCAGCGGATGCAAAGAATTTTTTACTTCAATGATTTCGCCTCCCTCTCCGTCAAGACGGAGTTCATAAGCGATAGAAACTACTTTATTATCGGATATTTGCATTGTTATAATAATGATTTTGCGTCTTTATGTCGAGGCAAGTAAAAAGATTTTTCAGGAAAAATCATCACGGCCACTTTTCCGACCGGTTCGTACAGCTTTGATTTTTCGCGTATCTCAACAGGAAGAAACGGGTAATAATGATTGAAACGATTGACAAACACAATGATGACGCTTAAGACAAGCACATTGACGAAAATGCCGAAAAAAGCGCCCAACAACCGGTTGAGCAGTCCGAGAGCTATTGCGTTGATAAATAAGGTCGCCAATTTACCGGACAAAACAATCAGTATGATGATAGAAACAAAAACGATGATAAACGATACTGTTGAGCAGGCCATTCCGCTCACATGCCGGGAAAGATACGGTTCGACCATTCCGGAAAGCGTGAAACCGCCCCAAAGTCCCAATCCTACGGCAATGATGGAGCAACTCTGCCTGATGAATCCTCTCCGGAAGCCTTTGTAGGCGCCCCATGCAAGGCATACGAAGATAAAACCGTCAATAAAATGATGCATAAAGTTGCTTATGCGATAATCAGTTTATATTTGGGAACCAGCGATTTCATCACTATCCAGCCTATCAGGTAGGCAAAGGCGCAAATGCAAAAAATGATGAAATATCCCGCGGGTTTTCCGTCAAATCCTAAAAAGTGCATGGGGTCGCGCAGATAACCGGCGCCTTGTTCCAGCAGTTCTTTTGTCATTTCAATTTCTTTTCCTTCGACCAAAGTAGACCCGGAGGCATATTTGAACAGTTTACCGGCGGATTTTTGCAGTATCAGCGATCCCAGACCGCCTGCCATACCACCGATGCCGGTGATGGATGCGATAGCCGTTTGGGGGAACATGTCGCCGACCGTCGAAAAGATATTTGCCGACCACGACTGGTGAGCAGCGCATCCCAATGATATCAGGATGATGGGTATCCACGCGGCATTTCTGCCAAGCGAATCGGCAAAACAGGATCCGAGCGGTTGGACAAGCAGCACGCAGAGCGGGAAGAAGGCAAATATCAGCATCGCTCTCATGCGGGCGGCATAGGGATTGACGCCTGTCCTGTTGATAAAGAGGGTAGGAAGTTTGCCGCCATAGATGGACAGCACTGTGGTGATGGCATAGAGCGTGAAGATAAGCCATTGCCCCAGCCCTTCGGTGGTTTTGATCTGAAACTGAGAGTTCAGGTACGACGGAACCCAAAAAAGGAAAAACCACCATACGCCGTCGGTCATGAATTTTCCGAAAGCAAACGCCCATGTCTGTCGAAAAGTAAAACATTTTGCAAACGGAATCTTTTTTTCCGTCTTTTCGTTTTCCGGTGTGACTTCCGTCAGTTTGTCCTGTTCGATATATTCGGCTTCGGCTTCATTGACAAATCGGCTCTTTCGTGGCGCGTTGTACAAAAATACCCAGAAAGCCATCCACACAAAACCTAACGCCCCGATGATCACAAAGGCCCATTCCCATCCGTAAGATTTTGCCAGATTAGGGATGGTCAGAGGCGCCGCCAAAGCCCCTACCGACGCGCCTGCGTTGAATATTGAGGTAGCAAAAGCGCGGTCTTTCTTGGGAAAATATTCGGCGGTTACCCTGATGGCGGCAGGGAAGTTGCCCGCTTCGCCCAATGCCAGCACACATCGTGCGGCAAGAAAGCAATACATACTCACTGTGGCAACCACTACTGCTACATCACCCACTGCACCCGCCAATTCCGCCGCACTGTGAAGCCCTACCAACGATTCGGTAGCAATACCGCAGAAAGCATGCATACATGCGCCTACCGACCACACGCCGATCGCCCACAAAAAGCCTTTCTTCGACCCCATCCAATCGATAAAACGCCCTGCAAAAAGCATACAAATGGCGTAAAACAAGGAAAATATACCTGTAATATTCCCGTAAATCTCGTCATTCCAGTGAAATTCGGGTTTGATAAATTCGTCCCATGTCAACGACAAAACTTGCCGGTCGAGGTAGTTGACGGTAGTCGCCACAAACAGCAAGGCGCAAATAACCCATCTGTAATTCGTCATTTTTTCACTCTTATTTCCACTCATGTTTAATGTTCATTATTGATGATTATTTTCTCACTTTTTTCAAAATATCAAGACTGTCCTTCACTTTCCGGCCAATGACGTCCCATTTTTCGTCGGCAATCAAGTTTTTCGGAAACAGGTTTGATCCCATTCCCACACAGGTTACTCCCGCATCAAACCATGCTTTCAGGTTTTCTTCCGTGGATTCCACTCCGCCTGTCGGCATGATGCTTGTCCATGGGCAGGGGCCTTTTATCGCAGCCACAAATTTGGGACCTCCCACCGACGATCCCGGAAAAATTTTCACTATTTCCGCTCCCAGTTCTTCCGCCCGCGAAATCTCGTTCAGCGATCCGCATCCGGGACTCCATGCGATCTTGCGGCGATTACATACTATTGCAATGTCCTCTTTCAACACCGGCGATACAATGAAATTCGCTCCCAACTGTATGTACAGCGACGCCGTGCCGCCATCCACCACCGATCCCACGCCGAGAATCATTTCGGGAAACTCACGTACCGCCTGTCTTGCAATATCGGCAAATACCTCATGCGCAAAATCCCCACGGTTGGTAAACTCAAACACCCGCATCCCCTCATCGTAACAGATTTTTACTATTTTCCCGACTACCGCGGCATCCGGATGATAAAAAACCGGAACAATACCCGATTCCTCCATTTTTATTGCAACCTCAATGCGTGTAAATCTTGCCATATCAAATGATAATAATATTTACGAAATACTCGCGACAAAACGAATTTTCAGGCTGCAAATGTAATTATTTTATTGAAATATAAAAACCGTTTTTTTGATGGCTAAATCTTTTTTTTGAGACACTATGAAAAAAATCAGTCGGTTCCAGGGTTTTACACAACACGTATCTCCCACCCCGTTATCCCATTGTGCATCCGTCTTCCTACGAACAGGCTGCCGATAAAATTCCGACAGCATCTTTTTTTATTCTTCCGGTAAGGTTATGATCGACAAATCCGGAAGCATTTCAAACTTTCGCAACTCCGGCTTGTCGCAGCCGTTATTGTGAGGAGCACAATGACGAAGCAATCCGGATTTTGCCGTCTTTTAATCTCACTCTTACTCACTTAAAGCATCATCCATGATATCTTATTTGTTTCGTATCCTAAAAAAAAATCATACTTGTGACGAACCAATAAAAATATATTATATCTTTGTCGCCAAACATATACAATATGCCTTTTGATGCAGCCGACATATTTGACCGTCTGCGCCTGTCCCCTCCGCAACGGAAAACAGGCGCAAGCGCACGCAGTACCGGAAGATACTCCGCTCCACTGTTAATCGCACGGGAACGGGAGGGCTTCCCATGCTTCCCGCCACATACTTGCTTTCTCCGCACGACGCGGAAAACTTTTGGGACGCGCCAAGCCCAAAGGCGTACACGGAACGGATTGGCGTTGGAAGATGGCCGAAACGCCGTCCGCCGAGTGGTCGGAACTTGCCCGCAACGAGTTGGCCGCCCGTTAGCCCCCGCTCATCTTCTCCAACGGACACGACCGCAGCAAATGGATATACCTCGCCGCACGGTGGATAAACACACGCGGCGTCAAAGGACAGTGGACGAAAATCACGGGCGCCGTCATACCCTGAAAACCGCACCGGCCTGTCGCGTCGCAAGACTCGTGCATGACAGCGTTGCAGTTGCAAGAAGCACAAAGGCGGAAATAACAAGAACGACGTCGGCGCCGTTCTTGTAAACAATACTAATTTACAAAAATTCATTCAAAATGAAGATTAATATTCAAAAAGTTACCGGTTTCGTACCGGAAGAAGCCATTTATGCCCACAAAGCCGAGGCGTTGGGCTATGTTAAGGCCTTGCACGAAAAAACAGGAAAAGGCAGCGATTTTTTAGGATGGGTGCAGTTACCCTCGTCTGTGAGCGAGAACGAGTTGACCGCCATTGAAGACATTGCCGCGTTCTACCGGCAGAACAGCGTAGAATTAGTGGTTGTGACAGGCATCGGAGGGTCGTACCTCGGCGCAAAAGCCACGCTGGAAGCCCTGTCGGACAACTTCTGGCAGATGAAAAGCAGCGAACGCCCCAAAATAATTTTTGCCGGACAAAACATCAGCGAGGATTACCTCTATGAACTGCTGGATTTGCTGGACACGCACCATTACGGCATTGTGGTTATCTCCAAATCGGGAACCACTACCGAACCCGCCGTGGCCTTCCGTTTGCTGAAAGCGCATCTGGAAAAGAAAATCGGCAAGGCGAAAGCCAAAGATTACATCGTTGCCGTTACCGACGCAAAACGCGGAGCCTTGCGCACGCTGGCCGTGCAGGAAGGGTACCGCACATTCGTCATCCCCGACGACGTCGGCGGGCGCTATTCGGTGCTGACGCCCGTAGGACTGCTGCCCATCTCCATTGCCGGATTCGATATCCGCCAACTGATAAAGGGCGCCGCCGATATGCAAAAAGCGACTTCCCCCGGAGTCGCCTTTGACGACAACCCCGCCGCCATTTACGCCGCCACCCGCTTTGAACTCTACATGGCAGGAAAGACAACCGAAATACTGGCAAGCTATCACCCTAAACTGCTGTATATCACAGAATGGTGGAAACAGTTGTACGGCGAAAGCGAAGGGAAAGAAAACCGGGGCATTTTTCCTGCCGGCGTTACGCTGACCGCCGATCTTCATTCAATGGGACAATACATCCAGGAAGGTCTGCGCAACCTCTTTGAAACGGTGATCTCGGTCGACAGAACGGCGCACAAACTCCGTATCCCCGCCGACCCCGCCAACCTTGATACGCTAAATTTCCTTTCGGAAAAACGGATCGACGAAGTGAACAAAATGGCGGAACTCGGCACCATGCTGGCGCACGTAGACGGCGGCGTACCCAACATACGCATCGAAATACCGGCCATCAACGAGTACAACCTCGGCAGCCTTTTCTATTTCTTTGAAATAGCTTGCGGCATAAGTGGCTACCTGCTGGGAGTCAATCCGTTCGACCAACCCGGCGTAGAAGCATACAAAAAAAATATGTTTGCCTTGCTGGACAAACCCGGCTACGAAGAAGAAAGCAAAACGATAAAAGCAAAACTGTGACACCGCCCAAAGAATCATTAAACCATTTGCCTGCCGAAGAGCCTAAACAAGGGCTGAATTTCATTCACGCCATCATCGAAGAAGACCTCCGTAACGGGAAAAACGGAGGCCGCGTGCAAACCCGTTTTCCGCCCGAACCAAACGGATACCTGCACATCGGCCATGCCAAGTCTATTTGCCTGAACTTCGGTACGGCGCTCAAATACAGCGGAAAATGCAACCTGCGTTTCGACGACACCAACCCCGTCAAGGAAGATACCGAATACGTGGACGCCATCAAGGAAGACATCCGATGGCTGGGATTCCGGTGGGACGCGGAATATTACGCTTCGGACTATTTCGAACAGTTGTACCGGTGGGCGATAGAGTTGATCCGGAAAGGACTGGCCTACGTGTGCGACCTTTCGCAGGAAGAAGTGAGCCGCGACCGCGGTACGCCGCAAAAACCCGCTGTTCCCAGCCCTTACCGCCACCGCTCGGTAGCGGAAAATCTTGACCTGTTCGAACGGATGCGCAAAGGAGAATTTCGCGACGGCGAAAAAACCCTGCGAGCCAAAATCGATCTCGCATCGCCCAACATGCACATGCGGGATCCCGTGATGTACCGCATCCTGCACGCCGAACACCACCGCACGGGCAACAAGTGGTGCATCTACCCGATGTACGATTACGCTCACGGACAAAGCGACTCCATCGAAGGCGTCACCCATTCCGTCTGCACACTCGAATTTGAAGTACACCGACCGCTCTACGACTGGTTCATCCGCGCCCTGGACATTCACGCGCCGCAACAGATAGAATTTGCAAGGCTCAACGTGGACTACACCGTGATGAGCAAGCGCAAACTGCTCGAACTGGTAAAAAACCATTGCGTGTCCGGATGGGACGATCCGCGCATGCCTACTATTTGCGGATTGCGCCGCCGCGGATACACGCCGGAAGCCATCCGCAACTTTGCCGAAAAAGTGGGCGTCGCCAAACGCGACAACGTGATCGAACTGTCGCTGCTGGAATTTTGCATCCGCGAAGACCTCAACAAACGCGCCGCCCGGGTGATGGGCGTACTCAACCCGCTGAAAGTGGTCGTTACTAACTTCCCCGAAAACACGACCGACCTGCTCGAAGCCGTCAACAACCCCGAAGACGAAACGATGGGAACACGACAAATACCCTTCACACGAGAGATTTACATTGAACGCGAGGATTTCATGGAAAACCCGCCGAAAAAATATTTCCGCCTGTCGCCCGGCGCCGAAGTGCGTTTGCGCTACGCCTACCTGATTACCTGCAACGAGGCGATAAAAGACGCCAACGGCGAAGTGGTCGAACTGCGCTGCACCTGCGATCCGGCGTCGCGGGGGGGGCAGTCGCCCGACGGACGCAAGGTGAAAGGCACGATCCACTGGGTTTCCGCAGCACACGCCATTCCAGCAGAAACGCGCCTGTACGACCGCCTGTTCACCGTCGAAAATCCCGACGAAACACAGGAAGGAACGGATTACAAAACCCATCTCAACCCCGACTCGCTGAAAACCGTAACGGCGCTGGTAGAACCTTGCCTGAAAAACGCTGAAAACGGCACGCATTATCAATTCGAACGATTGGGCTATTTCTGCGTCGATCCCGACACTACCGCCGGCCGGCCGGTATTCAACCGCACGGTGACACTGAAAGATTCGTGGAACAGACAACAGAACGGATAATTAATGACAGGATATATTTTAAGATTACTCCGTTATTTTTCCGTTCACAAAGCCCTTTTGTGGGGCATATTGGCGTTAAGCGCCATCCTGTTGACGCTGGCTTCGCTCAGGATTCGTTTCAAAGAAGACATTACGGGTTTTCTGTCAAAAGGACACGACAATGAGCGAATCAACCATGTTTACCAGCATCTGGGAGCGGCGAACAAACTGATGGTGCGCATTGCGCCGGCAGACGCGCCGGCAACGCCCGACGCGGACACGCTGACGGCGGCTGTCGACCGCTTTACGGAACAAATACTCCGGGACGATACGCTAAATTATGTCAGGAGGATGGAATACAAGGTCGATCAGGAACAACGACTGGAGGTGGCGCGGTTTATTACGGAAAACATGCCCCTTTTCTTTACGGAAGCCGATTATCAACGCATGGATTCGCTGCTTAACGAGGATTATCTGCGGCGGCAACTGAACGAAGGCAAACGATTGCTTTCCTCACCCGCAGGGATGATACTCAAACAAAGTTTCATTGCCGATCCCCTGCGCCTGTCGGCAGGCTTGCTGTCGCGCTTGCAGGACTTTCAGGCCGACGACCGGTACGGCGTTTACAACGATTATATTTTTACGAAGGACAGGGAAAAAGCCGTTATCATGATCGAATCGGCTTTTTCGTCGAGCGAAACGGGCAACAATGCAAGGCTGATGGAAATGATCCACCGTGCGGCACGCGATACGGAAACATTTTTCGGTCATCGAATAAAGATCAGTTGTTTCGGCGCGACAGATATTGCCCTGACCAACGCCCGACAAATCAAAAAAGACAGCCTGCTCTCCGGCCTGCTCTCATTAACGTTGATTTTCTTGCTGCTGATTTACGCTTTCCGAAATTTCCGCAGCCTCCTTGTGATCTTCCTTTCGCTGCTCTTCGGATGGCTGTTTGCCCTCGGTTTGCTTGCCGTACTGAAAACCGAAATCGACCTGATCGCCGTGGGTATCGCCTCCATCATTACCGGCATTGCCGTTAATTACCCCCTTCACCTGCTGGATCATTACCGTCACGAACGGGACATGAAAACCGCCATCCGCCATATCGTCACGCCGCTCCTGATAGGCAATATTACCACAGTAGGCGCGTTCCTGAGCCTGCTCTTCATTAACGCAGAAGCGATGCGCGATTTGGGACTTTTCGCCTCTCTGCTACTCGTGGGAACGATTTTGTTTGTACTGGTTTTCGTGCCTCACATGCCTTTCGCCGTTCCGGGAAAAAACAGCGCTCCCCTGCTGGGACGCAGGGAATTTGCACCGGAGAAGAACAAGTGGGTGGTACGTGCGGTCTTGCTGCTGTCCGTTGTGTTTGCCTTCCTGAGCCTCGACACACAGTTTGAAACCGACATGCAGGCCATTAACTACATGACCGACACCCAACAGGCCGATTTCAGGGAGATGGTGGCCACGCTCAACAACGACGGTGAAACCGTTTATTTCGTGTCCGAAGGCGCAACGCCCGATGAGGCGCTGACGGCATACGAA
Organism: Bacteroidales bacterium; assembly: GCA_031259205.1. Lineage (GTDB taxonomy): Bacteria > Bacteroidota > Bacteroidia > Bacteroidales > UBA4181 > JAIRLS01. The sequence continues at coordinate 9,678 of JAIRLS010000182.1, forward strand.
CAGGCTAAACCGCGCCTGGACAGCCTGACGCAAGCAGGAAACATATCAAAGATGTATGGCGTCGGTAGCTTCCTTCCCTCCCGCCGGATGCAACAGGAACGTATCGAACAGTGGCAACGCCTTTGGGCGACACATAACGAAATACTGCCCCTGCTGGCAAAATGCGCCGCCGAAACGGGTTTCCGGAAAGACGCTTTTTCCGCTTTTGAAAAGATGATCCTCCAACCGCCGGAAGTACACGACATCGACTATTTCTCCCCCCTGACGGAAACACTGGCTTCCGGCTACCTTGCCCGAATGTCCGGGCGCTTCATGGTAATGAATATTCTCCATGCCCCCCAAAACCGGCTCGACGAATGCGAACATGCCCTGAACGGTATCAGCGACCGGTCGTTTGCCTTTGACGCAGGAACAATCAGCCGCAGGATCGTCGATACCCTGTCGGAGGATTTCAATATTGTGCTTTATGTCTGTAGCGTCATCGTTTTTGTCTTTTTATTTCTCACAATGGGAAGAATCGAATTAAGTTTGCTGGCGTTTCTTCCGCTTATGGCAGGCTGGTGCTGGATTCTGGGCGTCATGAACCTGTTCGACATCCGTTTCAACATCGTAAACGTCATTCTGGCCACGCTGATATTCGGACAAGGGGACGACTATACCATTTTTATTACCGAAGGACTGATGTACGAGAATGCCTGCGGGAAAAAACTGCTGGCGTCGTACAGGAACAGCATCGTCTTGTCGGCGTTAATCATGTTCACCGGTATCGGCGCACTGATTTTTGCCCGGCACCCCGCGCTTCACTCCCTTGCGGAGGTCACCGTCATCGGCATGTTGTCCGTGGTGTTGATGACCTTTGTCTTTCCGCCGGTGATCTTCCGCTGGTTAACCGTCCGGAAAGGCCTGAAACGCCCCATGCCCATCACTTTGCTAAATTTTTTGTCCACCGTGTACGCCTTTTTGGTATTTCTGGTCGGCAGTGTAGGCACCACTCTTGCAGGATTCTTTCTGCTCTCCGTCTGCTCGAAAACCGAACGGAACAAACTGCTCTACCACCGGATTATATGCCGCATCTCCCGTTTTGTCATGGAGCATTTCCCGCAGGTACGACTGATTCGCGAGAATCTCCCGGACGAAACTTTCGAAAAACCGGCCGTCATCATCTGCAACCACCAGTCGCACGTTGATTTGATGTGTATCCTGATGCTGCATCCGAAGATCATTGTCCTGACCAACGATTGGGTATGGAACTCGCCGTTCTACGGGAGATTAATCAAATACGCCGACTTCTATCCCGTGTCCAACGGAGTGGAGGAAGCCGTCGGTCTGCTGAAAGAAGCCGTCGGAAGGGGATATTCCATCATGATCTTTCCGGAAGGCACACGTTCCGGGGACTGTTCCATCCAGCGTTTCCACAAAGGCGCTTTCTATCTTGCCGAACAGTTACAATTAGACCTTCTTCCGCTGATGGTCCACGGCGTCGGGCATATTTTCCCAAAAAAGGAATTTATGCTCCGCAAAGGAACGATACACGTCCGTATCATGAACCGCATCACCCCGCAGGACAAGCGTTTCGGCAACCATTACAGCGAACGCACCAAATTCGTCAGCAGGTTCTACCGGGAACAGTACGCTCAATGGGCTGAAGAAATAGAAACCGCCGGCTACTTCACAGACTTGGTGTATCATAACTACATATACAAAGGCCCGTCAATAGAACGCACCGTCAGGAAAAACCTGAAACGTTTGAATAAAACGCTTGTCGGACAGCTTGCCGGATGCAGGCGGATAGGAGTGAAAAATTGCGGCTATGGAGAACTGGCGCTGCTACTGGCGCTCGTTTGCAAACACGCCGTCATCACCGCCTCCGAACCGGACGGGGAACGGCTGGCCGTTGCAACCCACTGCGCCGCCATACCCCATAACCTGCACTATATCGCCGACGAACTGCCCGACGACCGTTACGACAGGATCATTGACTGCCGTGAACTGTTAACCGGGCAATTGATCGAAAAATGACGTTTTGTTGGCCGGTATCAATATTTATGATTATTTTTGTGCCTGAAAAATAATCACGATGATACGAGTTGGCATTACAGGCGGTGCGGGATATACGGGAGGCGAGTTGCTTCGTATCCTGTTGCGTCATCCCGAAACCGAGATCTCTTTTGTTCACAGTAACAGTCATGCCGGTCGGCCGCTCTACACGGCGCACAGCGACCTGTACGGCGATACCGGCCTGTGTTTTACGGACAAGGCGTCCGACGCCGATGTACTGTTTCTTTGCATGGGACACGGCAAATCGGCAGCCTTTCTCAACGAACAGCCTTTGTCCGGACATCCGCGAATTATCGACTTGAGTCAGGATTTCCGCAACGAACCGGTATTCCATACTAAAGACGGACAAGAGTGGAATTTCGTGTATGGTTTGCCCGAATACAACCGCGAAAAGATACGGAAGGCGCATTATGTCGCCAATCCGGGCTGTTTTGCCACGGCTTTCCAATTGGCTTTGCTGCCGCTGGCGCAGGCAGGACTGCTCGCCGGCGAAGTACACGCGAACGGTATCACCGGATCTACGGGAGCGGGACAAACTTTGTCTTCCACCTCGCATTTCAGTTGGCGCAACAACAATGTTTCCATGTACAAGCCCTTCACTCATCAACACCTGATAGAAGTACGCAGGACGCTCGAAACGATCGCCGCAAAAGATATACCCGAATTGAATTTCCTTCCCGTGCGCGGAGACTTCACGCGAGGTATTTTCCTTTCGGCATACACGTACACCGACAAAACGGCAGAAGAACTGACCGGCTTATACCGGAATTTCTACGCCGGCGCCGCCTTTACCTTTGTGCGCGACAGCGACGTCAGCCTTAAAGAGGTAGCAGGCACCAACAAATGTTTGCTGCGAGTGGAAAAGTACGGCCATAAAGTCCTGATCACCTCTGTTATTGACAATCTGATAAAAGGCGCTTCCGGACAAGCCGTACAAAACATGAACCTGATGTTCGGGTTGGATGAAAAAACCGGTTTGGATCTGAAATCCATCGCATTTTAAACTCGACGGCTATTCGCTCCGGCCTGCAAGAGAAGACGCCTGTTCCTTTTTCAGAAATTTCCAGTATTCGGCAGCCCAGGCTTTACAAAAAAGTTCTCCGACGATTTTGGCCCCTGCGACGGTAAAATGGACAAAATCCTTGTTGGCCAGCGGAGGATCGGCAAGCGCCCACGACGGCATGGAATTTTCCCCGCCCATCGCCTCGAAAAGATCCCAGAATACGCAGCCGTATTGTAAGGCTGTTTCCCGTTGCACTTTGCGTATTTCGGAGACTGCGGGATCCGTGATGTATCCGTCGGGTGAATTTTGGGACATGTCGCCGACGCCAATCACGATAATCAGCAAATCGGGCGACAGCGATTGCAACGCAGTAAGCTGTCGCGCCATAAGTCGGGCATAATAATCGCCATTCCCTTTGTATTTGGTTACCGCATTGGCGCCAAACTGAAATATCACCGCTTTCACATCCATCATGGCATACATCTGTTTCAACTGACGACTGTCGATCTGTGTAAATTCCATGCCGGCGCTTCCCCGCAGGGGGATATTATCCACTGCAATACCGGAAGCGCCGTCAAGCATGATACCGTACACGTCGGGCAGGGAGCGGGAACTCAATGACAAGTGTAATGACTGCTGTGGCCGGTCGAATCTCCACAATACGGAAGCCACTGACGGCACGGGATTTAGCCGCTGTGTGTCGGTATGGTTCACTGTCGCCGACACAGGACAGTGACTGTTGCCGTAGAAAAACCTGACATGTGTGAAACGGCGTGCCGTCTGGTAACCGAAACCGACAGGCATTAAACCTATATGCGCGACGGTATCGGCAGTATCGGTCGTCACATAGCGGGCAAAGGCGCCGGCAACGCCGTAGCATCCGTGCGAAATGGAATCTTTTTTCCTGTTCTGCACCGAAAAACGAACCCATTGAGCAGATACATCCTGTTGAAAACTCCTTGAGTTATCCGAAGCCGGCACAACAGGAAGATATCCGCAACCCATCCCGCCGAAGTTTTTTTGCATGTAGTTGCGTATGGTTGAAGTAATACGGTCGCTCTCAATTTGCGAATCACTGTAATGCAGGATACGAACAGGTTGCCGACGGTTACCGCCCGCCCTGACATATCTGAACAGGGAATACATCAGCGTGTCTTTGCCTTCGGGCAGCACAAAAGGATGCTCGCAGGTTATTACGCCGTCCATCGCCTTGTCTTTGCGGATATGGGGGAAAGTATCCTTCCCTGCAAAGGCGGTGAACATCGTATCGGCGTCGAACAAAACGGTGTCTGCTTTTTTGACAGTGTCTACAGAAGAGATAATATCCCGAATGTCCTTATAACCGGATGAGTCCACCCCCCACCATTGGCGGAACGACGGAAAATACAGCGTTGTTCCCATTATTTTCCATCCATCGGCAGGAAAAACCGACGAAATGATAAAAATAACCGTTATCACACATAACCCGAAGCCGAAAATACGAATTGGTTTCAAATGATACTTGAGATGAAAAACAGAAGCAAAGATATTAAAAATTTAGAAGCCAAGAAAATCTGTTAGTGGCGTTCCCCGGACAGGCGGTTATAAAACACTGAAAACAACCCCAAAAGCGGCATTTCTGCTTTCTAAAAATAATTACCGGATTTTTTCATTTCCTGCGTTTGGAATATCTGAGTTTTTCATGTAATTTTGCCTGACAAATACATCGTTGCCATGCAAAATCGAAGTTTGGTTTCCATTAGTGATTACAATAAGGATGAATATCTTGATATTCTGCGACTCGCTGCGAAGTGCGAACAGAATCCGAATCAGAACATTCTTTCGGGAAAAATCGTCGGGACGCTCTTTTTTGAGCCGTCGACCCGTACGCGGTTAAGTTTTGAAACAGCGGTACAGCGGTTGGGAGGCCGCGTAGTCGGATTTGCCGACGCCGGCTGTTCGAGCATTACCAAAGGCGAGACACTCAAGGATACCATCATGATGGTGAGCAACTATGTGGATTTGATCATCATGCGACATCCGCTGGAAGGGAGCGCCCGTTATGCCAGCGAAATAGCCTCCGTTCCGGTGGTCAATGCGGGCGACGGCGCTAACCAGCATCCTTCGCAAACCCTGCTTGACCTGTATTCCATTCAAAAAACACAGGGAACCCTCGAAAATCTGAATATCTTTATGATCGGCGACTTGAAATACGGGCGTACCGTCCATTCTTTGCTGATGGCGCTTTCGTATTTCAACCCTTCCTTTTGGTTTATTTCTCCGGAGGCGCTGAAAATGCCGGTCGAACACAAAATGTACCTTCATTCGCGGGGCATTCGTTTCTTTGAATATCCGGAATTTATCGACCTTTTGCCCGAAGCGGATATCGTCTATATGACACGTGTACAGAAAGAGCGTTTTTCGGATCCGATGGAATATGAGAAAAACAAGAACGCCTATTTGCTGAACAACGCCATGCTGACCGGCGCCAAACCTACCATGCGCGTACTCCACCCGTTGCCGCGCGTTAACGAAATAGATACGGACGTGGACGACAATCCCAAAGCCTATTACTTCACACAGGCGCTCAATGGAATGTATGTGCGGCAGGCCATCATTGCCAAAGCGCTCAACCTGACACACAAACTGAACTGATCGCCGGCGATATGCAAAATCTCTTTTGGACAGGATTGGGAGGCGCTTTGGGGAGCATGCTGCGCTACCTCGCTACCCGGTTTATAACCGAACACATCAGTCGTTTTCCTGCCGTTTACGGCACTTTTGCAGTAAACATCACCGGAAGCCTGCTGTTGGGCGTTATTTACGGATTGTCCGAAAGGTACAACCTGTTTTCGCCGCAGTTGCGCTCTCTGCTGGCCACCGGACTGTGTGGCGGATTTACCACCTTTTCGGCCTTTGCCTGCGACAATGTACGGCTACTGCAAAACGGACAGCACGGCATCGCGGCCGTTTATATCCTGTGCAGCGTCATATCGTGCATTGCAGCCGCCTTTGCAGGTACGGCAATCGTCAAAATAAGTTAGAGGATCCGGAAACTTACAAAGCGTATCTCCCCGATAAAAAAGAAGGGGGAAAACGGATGCGGGAATCAAAAAATACGGTTCATTCTTTTTTTGAGGCGCTATTGGTCAACGGACTGTTCCATCGGTGTTTTGTTTCCCGCTTTCTTCCCATCTCTCTTAAAAGTCCTGAAAGGAATTGGTTTTCATCACCGCCGGTCGCTGACCGGCGGAAAGGAGGCCTCCCGCAGCAGTGCGGCTGCCTGAATTGAAAATCGACGCAGTCAACGGCAGGACAAGTACTGCCTTTCAGACAGAAGAAGCTACGGACAGGGTTCCGCAGGTCGTTGACCTGCGGTTATGAAAGTTACGTCCTTTCAGGACGTTCCGCATTATCCAAAGGGGATGCGCATTCAGACGCACGCCGTGCGTCTCTACCTTCGTGCCTTCGTGCCTTCGTGCCTTCGCGCTATAGTGGAGGTCAGAAGAATTGTTTTTCATAGCACCTCAAAAAAAGAATTAACCAAATAAAGCCTGCACCGGCCAATAACGCTGAGTCCTTTTCATCTCACTTTTTTACTCGCTTAAAGCAGGAGCCATTCTATCCTGTTTATTTCGCATCCCTTAACCGACGTCTGTTTTCATTTCACCTTGATCGATTCGAATCCCTTTCCATAGACCCCCATCACGCTGCCCATCGAAATGAAAGCGGTCGGATCAATTTCCTTCACGGCGCGGAAAACGGCGACTACTTCGTATTTGCGTACAATCACCAGAATCATTTTGGTCGGTTTTCTGCTGTACCATCCTTGGGCGTCTACAAGCGTCAAGCCGCGTCTTACCCGCTCGGAAATATTTTCGGCCACCGCCTCGTATTTTTCCGAAAAGATAAACAGTTGATACGACTGTCGATTACCGGCGAGGACGAAATCAATGACATAGCTCGCTGTTACCATCACGCAATAACCGTAAATCATCCTTTCCAGCGAAAGGGTGACAAAAAAGGACGATGAAATGATAATCACGTCCAGCATCATGATGACGCGGCCCGGGCTGACGTTCCGCTGTTGGGTGATCATCATGGCCATCAGGTCGGTGCCGCCAGAGGTGCCGCCCTGCGTGAAAACAATACCGCTACCGATGCCCGACAGAATCCCTCCCACCACAGTAGCCAAAAAAGTATCGGAAACCGGCGGCTGGGGAAAATATCGCTGTATCAGGCTTAGTAACAGGGAAAATACGATGACGCCATACACCGATTTCATGGCAAAAGTCACATTAACGACTTTCACCGCTACGGCAATCAACGCCAAATTGACGACAAGAAAGGTAAGACCTGCGGGAATACCGGTGGCAAAATAAACGATGGCGCCGATACCGCTAACGCCGCCGCCCGTCACCTGACTGGGAATAAGGAAGGCCCCCCACCCGAAAGTGGTACACAGCAGGCCGAAAGTGATAATGACATGGGAACGGATAAACGCTCCCCATTGAACTGGCTTTTTCATGGAATGATACCGAATAACCGAAAAAAATAAATATGTTTGAAATGCAAAAGAAATGAAGATTTTTTCATTTTCCAATTCCCATATTAAATTTCGGTTAAATTTCGGTTAAATTTTATACATGATGATTGTCATGTGAAAGCTATGATATATCTTTGTCACTAAATACGAAAAGAAAATTTTTATGAAAATCAATAATTTATTGAGTTTCTTCACGCCCAGGGATTCCAAATTTATTCCGCTATTGAAGGAAACAGCCGCCATTCTTGTGGAGGCGGGCGTGTTGATGGAGCGTTTTTTCTATGCGACCGACAAACAGCAAAAAGAGATCGGCGGGTTAATCAAGGAACAGGAATCCAAAGCCGACAAAACCACAGGCCGGATTTTCAAAGCGCTTAACGAGAGTTTCATTACGCCGTTTGACCGCGAAGACATCAATGAACTGGCCAACTATCTCGACGACGTGATGGACTCCATCAACCGGTCGGTACGAAAGGTGATCACCCATTCCCCCAACGATCTCCCCAAGTATTTCAAAAAAATGTCGGGCATCATTCACCGTGGTACGGAAGAGATTGCCTCCGCCGTCGACGGTTTGGCCTCCTTGAAACAAAGCGATAAAGACATCCGCAGAAGTTGCAGGGAAATCAAAAAACTTGAAGGCCAAGCCGACGAACTTTACGAAGAAGGGATTATCGACCTCTTTCACGGGAACCTGAAACCGATAGAAATCTTTAAATTAAAAGAAATTCTTCAGGAAATGGAAAAAGCAGCCAACAAAATTAATCAAACCGGCAAAATACTGAAAACGATCATTGTAAAATACGCATAAAATGACATTACTCATCGTTGTGATTGTACTCGCTATCGTTTTTGACATGATCAATGGCTTTCATGATGCGGCCAACGCCATATCAATGATTGTTTCCACCCGTGTGCTGACGCCTTTTCAGGCAGTGTTGTGGGCGGCCACTTTCAATTTTGCCGCTTTCTTTTTCGCCAAATTTGTCATCGGCGAGTTTGGAATAGCCAACACCGTTGCCAAAACCGTTTGGGAAGAATTCATCACGCTTCCTGTCATAGTGTCTGGTTTAGTGGCTGCCATCGCGTGGAACTTGCTTACATGGAGGATGGGAATCCCTTCGTCGTCATCGCATACGCTGATAGGAGGCTTTGCCGGAGCCGCTATTTGTGCGGCAGGTTTTCAGGCGATACATACGGCGGTTATCCTCCGGATAGCCGCGTTCATCGTGCTGGCGCCGTTGATAGGGCTTGTCACGTCGGCTTTTATCACCATCTGCGTGTTATGGGCTTTCCGAAAAACGAATGTACGACATGCCGACAGAATTTTCCGCCGCGTACAATTGGTAGCCTCCGGTCTTTTCAGTCTTGGCCACGGCCTCAACGATTCCCAAAAAGTGATGGGGATTATAGGCGTTGCGCTTATTAGCTTCAATGCCACCGTTGATCCTGCTCGCCTTCCTCATTGGTTGAGGATGAGCGAAATGAGCCAGATGCACGACTGGGTGCCTCTGTGCTGTTTCAGCGCTATCGCCATCGGAACAATGATGGGCGGATGGCGTATCGTTAAAACCATGGGAAGCAAGATTACCAAAATCACTGCCGTAGAAGGCGTTTGTGCCGAAACTGCCGGAGCTTTAACGCTTTTTCTTACCGAGATACTCAAAATCCCCGTCAGCACCACCCACACCATCACAGGCGCCGTGATGGGAGTGGGCGCCGTCAAACGCATTTCCGCCGTCAGATGGGGAGTCACGATTCATCTGCTATGGGCATGGGTACTCACTATTCCTGTGAGCGCTCTTTTGGCAGCCCTTATCTACTGGGGGGCAAGCGCTGCCGGCTTCAATTACGGCAATTGACGGCGTCATACGCGACAGACAAGGTTCCGGATCTGTTGTTCATCGCGCTGTAATTGGGTTTGTAGCTGTTCGAGATTTTTAAAACGGATATCGTCCCTGATGCGGTGCATGAATGAGAGGCGGAGTATTTTCCCGTAGATGTTTCTTTTGAAATCGAAAATATGGGTTTCCACTTGTGGCGTGTCGTCGGGCGGCTGCACCACAGTACGTTTTCCGACGTAGGTCATGCCGTAAAACTGTTCGCCGTCAAGGTCTGTACGGACGCAGTATACACCGTCCCTGGGGAGAATCTTGTTGGGGGGCGGTTCGATATTGGCGGTAGGAAAACCGATGGTACGGCCTGTCCGGTTTCCGGCGATTACTTTTCCCGACAAAGGATATTCGTAACCCAGCATCCGGTTGGCGGCTTCCGGTTGGCCATCCGACAATAATTTCCGGATGGCCGACGAACTGATTTTTTCTGCGAATGCAGTATCTTTGTTGGTTAGCATACCACATTCGCACTTTATCAAATCTTCCTTAAATAGTTGAATCTGTGTAATATCCGTCAGTGTTGCGATGTTTTCGGCATTGCCGTCCCTGTTTTTTCCGAAGGAATGGTCTTCTCCCACTACCCAGTATTTGGCATGTAGCTTTCCGATGATGATTTTCCGGACAAATTCGTTTGCCGTCATCTGCGACATTTCACGGTCGAAGGGAAGTATCAGTATATCGTCAATGCCTGCTTGTGCGAGCAACATGTTTTTTTCGTCGGTTGTGTTCAGCAGCCAGCGTTCGGGCGTGTTTTTATCCAGCAACATGCGCGGATGTGTTGCAAAAGTGACTACCATTGAGCGACAGTGATACCGTTCGGCGATGGCAGTTACTTGCTTCAACAGGGCTTGATGCCCTCGATGAACGCCGTCGAAACTGCCCACCGTCACCACGCCGCCGGTAAAATCCGGATGATTAATATCGGTATATATAGCCACAGGTAGAATATCGGACTGAACAAAAAAGGCTGTCATATCGGACAGCCTTTTTTGAGATTTTTAAGAACCTAACTTTTCGACGATGCTGTTGTATTTGCTTTCCATTTCCGGATATTTTGTACGAAGCCGGAAATACAAACTTTTCAGGGTTTCCATGACGTCTCGGTCGCCGACATGTAGTTCAAGCGCTTTTTCCATAAGAGGAATGGCCTTGTAAAATTCATCGTCGGCAAGATTTTTTAATCGCTCAAATTCTTCATTGGTTTTGGTCTTGTCGGCCTCTTCCATCAGTTTGACAGCAGAATTGTAATACACCACTCCTTTGTTATAATGGTAGCCGTAATCCGTCGGATCAATGGCAATGGCCGCATCATAGGCTGCAATGGCTTTTTCCTTATTGCCAAGTTTATCATGCAATGAACCTTCTGCAAAATACAGGACGGCGTTTTTAGGATCGTTCACTTTGGCTTTCTCAATGTAATCGAGCGCTTTCTGGTTTTCCTTCCTGTTCATGTAGTAGTTGATCATAATGTAAATCAGACTAATATCATTCGGATTTTGTTGAAACCCTTTTTCCGCATAGGAAAGTCCTTTCAGTGTATCTCCCACGGCGGTACAACTGTTGTAAAGCATGGTATAGATCAATCCTGCACTTTCACCCGTTTCTTTGAAATCGTAGGACAAGGCTTTATCGAAATTGTCGATGCTCTCTTTCCACATGCTTTTGTCGGCTTCGCTTTGCGTGTAGGCAAAGTAACCGGCATAATAATAGAAAATCGTATCGATTTTACCGAGAAGACTGCTTACTTTGATTTTTTCCTGCGCGTCTTTATAGGCTTCCTTATAATTTTTGAGTGCATATTCGTTGAATGCTTTTGCTTCCAGATCGCGGCTTATGCCATCGTATGCCTCTTCGATTTTTTTAGCGAGCTTGCCTTTTTCATCCAACGATTTGGCTTTTTCATAGGCATTTACAGCTTCCGTCAAAGGGGAATCAACAATGGATTCCGTTTCTTCCCAATGCGTCAATACGCCTTTTGAAAAATACACTTTGATACGGCTGTACACATAGGTTTCTACATCACCTTCGGTAATAATCTCTTTCGGTTTACCGAGATAGAGGACGATTTCCGTTGAGGGCATGTTTTGCCTGAGATATTGTATATTAAAATTGTAGGCGTCCCGGAATAATTTTCCTCTCGTCATCCATGTGGCTGGATTGCTTCCCTTTTTGGCGTCCTTTATGGCAATATCGCTTTTAGCGATATCATCTTTCAGTGGTTTGGCTTTTCCGTCATTCTGTGCAAATCCCGAAATGCCGAAAAACACTGACATTGTCGTTATTAGAATAAATTTTTTTTTCATTGTGATGATAAATTAATTTATGATTACTTTATTTGTTTCAATATGATTTCTACCAGTTTCTGATTGGCTTCTACTAATTTCAAGTTGGTACTAATCAATTCTTTCTGTCCGGATATAAGTTCGTTCAACGCAGGAACGGATTTGGGTTCGCCGGGCAACAAAGTGGCGGCTCTTGTTATTCTCGGAAGCCTGATTTTCTTCTCTTTGACCGGTTTTTCGACGGGCAGGTTTTTAACGTCCCGGACTGTTTCTACAAGCGTATTTTCTTTTTTAGGCTTCGTGACGGTTTTTTTAGTTTTTACGGCAATGTTCCGGATGCTTTCGGTCGACTGGCCGGCTTCGACAGTTTGAGCGCTTCCGGACGTTCCTGTCTTTTTCGGGGCGCGTCCTTTTTTCGCTTTCGCCTTCGCAGTAACGCTTTCGGTATTTTCGGTTTTGTCCGCAACGGCCGTTTTATTTGATTTTTTTAATTTTCTCGGTTTGGAGGCTTTTCCGGATTTAGCCGCTCTTTCTTTTATTACAGGTTCAGGGGTGCTACCGTCTTTCAGCATGGAACCTTCTTCCGATCGAAGCCATGTTTCCTGCAAATCGGGATATGCCGCTATAATTCGCAACAAGTTTTTTTCTTTAAGGACTCTTTTCGAATTGATAAGGTTATATACTTGTGCGATACTGATACCTACTTTTTTCCCAAATTCTTTTTTCGAACCGGCTTCAAATACATTTATAATCTTTTTAATACGTTCATTCATGTTTTTTATTTTTAGTTTTGATTATATTTTAGACGGTACAAAATTATATATTTTTTTTATATAATGAATACGATTTTTTAAAAAAAAATATTTTTTTTATTTTTTTGAAGAATTTCCATGCGTCAAATGGCAGGTGATTCCTGTACGCAGCCAGATACCCGGAAGAGTGATATTTCCTATATCCTGATGTTTTTGGTTGCTCAGATTGGAGGCTTCGGCAAAAATATTCCACTGCGATACGTGGTAATAGATGCGCAAATCTATCTGTAGGAAAGCCTCGTAGGGGACTTCCGAATAGCTGTCCGTATCCTGATGATACTGTGAATATTCTCCGTTGCGGTGTTGCAGGCTGATTTTCCAATGAGCGTTAATTTTTTTGAAAATGCGATGGTCGATACCGATGATCAGCTTGTGTTTCAAATAATCCAGCGCATAATTGGAAATATATCCGGACGTTTTTTCCCCGTTCAGTAAATCACAGGAAACGGATACGGAACGCACGAAGCGTTTGTCCACGCTGTGCTGCGCTTTCCATGATGCATTCAGCGATAAGCCGTGCATGTGCAATTCGGTAAGATTGCGTGTGTGCCATACCGATTCGTCTGTCAACCAGATCCAGTCGATGGCGTCGGAAATAGTCCGGTAAAAATAATTGGCGCGAATATGGAAACCGTTTTGCGACAAGCGTGCCCCTGCCTCATATTCGATGCTCTGTTCGGGATGCAAATCGGGATTAGCCATGTACAGGCGACCGTCGGTATAATACAAATCGGTGAAAGTGGGCAGTCGCATGGCTTTACCTGCTGAAGCATACAGTTTCAAACGGCTGTCGGGATAGAAAGCCACATCAATGCCGGGATAGAAGTGGATTTTTTTGCCGGTGTAGCTGTTACGGTTAAGTAATAGGCCTGCCGATGTGCTCCATTTTCCAAAATACAGGTTCTGTTCGGCGAAAAAACTGACGCTGTTTCTTTTGTCGGCATACAGGTATTGCCTGTCGGTTGCCCGATGCGGTATATTGTGTGGAATGGCGAGCTTTTCGCCCAGATTACTGCTGTATATCTGTTCGCCGCGCGAAAGCAGCCCGATATTGCTTTTTCCTGCACGGCTGACAATGGATGCGGTAAGATCGCCGCCATATACGTCTGTACGGTGGAAATTTTGATATGCAGCAGGATTGTGCCGTATCAGGACGTAGTGGTCGTAGTTGCGCCGCCAGTAAAGGGAGGGAGTTAGCTTGATCTTTCCGGTGGAGTTCGCTTTCAAAGAGGCGAAATAAGTTTGAAGCGATTCGTACTGGTCGGGGTATTTAGCGCCGTAGAAACTGTTTGCGCCCATTTCTTTCCGGCTATGTCCAAGTTGTACGTCTATTGGAAATTTTTTGTTTTTCCATGCGGTTTGGGAAAAGACATTCAGCCCGTCGAAGCCGGTATTGTGCCGGTAGCCGTCGGAAGCTGTTTTCGATACGGCAACATGACCGGTGACGTTTTGTACGTGCAGGGTATTGGCAAGCGACAGTTTATAGAAACCGTACTGTCCGCCCGACGCGGATATTTTCAGGTTGTTGTTGTCGCCGGCGCCGGTGATGAAATTGATTGCTCCGCCCAGGGCATTGTTTCCAAAGATTCTGGCCGCAGGGCCTTCGAGGATTTCGATTTTCTCTACCGATTCGAGGTCTATCGGTAAGTTTAGCGTGTAGTGTCCTGTTTGCGGGTCGGTGATGTTGATTCCGTTGAGCAGTACGATGCTCTGGTCGAAGGAGGTACCGCGTATGGAAAGGTCGGCCTGTGTTCCGAACGGCCCTCGCTGGCGCAAATCTATGCCGGGAGAAAAGTTCAGCAGGTCGGCAAGTGTCTGCGCAGGCGCATGTTCGATTTCGCTACGGGATATTTGCGTGATGGTGCGTCCTACGGGCGCAAAGACGTCTGCGACAACTTCCGCATTGACGTCCACTCCTTCCAGCGGGATGGTACGGCTTATGGTGGTGTCTGTCTGCATTGGCGTCGAACCGGAAAGATCAACCAGCGAATAGGAAACCAGCAGCACTCCTATTTTTACACATTTGTGAAAACTGTTAAATGCCGAATAGGATTTGTTTTCCCATCTTCTAAAGCAAAAAATCGCCTTTTCTTTAAACAGATGTTTCATTGGTAGCAATAAAGTTTATGATAATTTCAATTTTCAATTTTCATTCCAAGTTCCTGAAAGACGAAACTCCACATGTCCGTTCGTTCTTCGATATTTTTTGAAACGGGTTTACCGGCTCCGTGTCCGGCATTGGTGTCTATACGGATGAGGACGGGATGATTCCCTCCCGTTTTTTCCTGAAGGGTGGCGGCAAATTTGAACGAATGTGCGGGTACTACGCGGTCGTCATGGTCGGCGGTAGTAATCAGGGTAGCGGGGTATGCCGTTCCTTCCTTGAGGTTGTGCAGAGGAGAATAGCGGAAAAGGAAGTCAAAGTCTTTTTCGTTATCGCTGGAACCATATTCGACGACCCATCCCCATCCGATGGTGAATTTTTGGTAGCGCAACATATCCATAACGCCTACGGCAGGCAATGCTACGCGAAAGAGTTCGGGACGCTGTGTCATGGCGGCTCCTACCAGCAGTCCGCCGTTAGAGCCTCCCTGTATGGCGAGTTTCCGGGCGGAAGTATATTGATGGTCGATCAGGTATTCTGCTGCTGCGATGAAATCGTCGAAAACGTTTTGTTTTTTATCGCGCATGCCGGCTTTGTGCCATTCTTCGCCGTATTCTCCGCCTCCGCGAAGATTTGCCAGCGCATACACGCCGCCGTTTTCAAGGAACACGATATTGGCAATATTAAAAGAAGGCGTCAAACTGATGTTGAATCCGCCGTAGCCGTACAGCAGGGTGGGGTTGTTGCCGTCCCGTCGAAGCCCTTTTTTGTAAACCAGAAACATGTGTACCGGCGTGCTGTCTTTGCTGTGGTAAAAAATTTCTTCCGTCACGTAGTCATCGGTATCGAACTTGGTTTCCGGACGGCGGAAAAGAGTGGTTTTTCCTTCGGGAATATCGTATTGATAGATGTCGGAAGGAGTAGTGAAGTTGGTGAAGGCATAAAACAGGGTCTTTTCGTTGCGTTTGCCCGACAGTCCCGACGCTGAACCTGTACCGGGAAGTCGGATTTCCTTCTCAATTTTTCCGGTGTAATCCAGTTGCAGTATTTTTGTGCTGGCGTTGTGCAGGTAGAAGGCAAAGAGTTTTCCGCCTCCGGTAGATACGTCTTCCAGCAGTTCCGTCGTTTCGGGGATGACGTCGATCCAGTTGTCCGGCTTCGGATGGTTAGGGTCGACGGACACGAGGCGGTAATTGGGAGCGCCGTGGTCGGTAAGCAGCAGCAGCCGTCCTCTTTCATGATCCGCCACCTTGTAGTTATAGTCAAAACCTTTTGCCAGCAAGGTGATTTTTCCGGCGGGCTGCTTCAACTGCCGGAAGTACAGTTCGACGCCGGAAGTTCCTTCGGAAGCGTATATAATCAGGTATTCTTCATCTTCCGTCACTTGTGCCGAAAAGTAGCGCAACGGGTGTTCCCGGTCTTCAAAAACGAGTTGATCGCTGCTTTGCGGCGTGCCGAGAGTGTGGTAATACACTTTCTGATAGCGGTTTTGCCCGGTAAACTGTCCGCTTTCGTCCGGCCGGTCGTAACGGCTGTAGTAAAAGCCGTTGCCCAGCCATTCGGCATTGGAAAATTTTATCCATTGCAAATGGTCGTTCAACAATTCGCCTGTTTGCGTATCTTTCACAAAAATTTCCTGCCAGTCTGATCCTGCCCGCGAAATGTTGTAGGCGGCATAACGGTGGTCGGCGGAGAAATCGACGGATTTGAGCGCCACCGTACCGTCCGTTGAGAAGGTGTTGGGATCAAGAAAGACTTCAGGCTCGCCGTCCGAAATTTTTTGACGGTACAGTACGGACTGGTTTTGCAATCCGTCGTTCTTGAAAAAATAGTAATGATCGCCTTCGCGGAAAGGGATTCCATAACGCGGATAATCCCATATCTCGGTGAGGCGCTGCCGGATTTTCTCCCGAAAAGGCACTTGCGACAGGTAATGTTCGGTAACTTCGTTCTGTGCTTTCACCCATGCCGCCGTTTTTTCCGACCGGTCGTCTTCCAGTTGGCGGTAAGGATCCGCCACGGTCGTTCCGAAATAGTCGTCCGATACGTCCTCCTTCTCGGAGACAGGATAGGGCTTCATACTGATTTGATTCTGACGGCACGCACAAATACAACAAAACATGATAATATAATATGGCGTTTTTAAAGATTTCATTCGATATTGATTTTCGGTACAAAATTAAATGAATGTGACAAGATTTCCAAACGTATGAAAAAAAAGATTTAGGGATGCGAAAAAAGAGGGGAACTTTTAAAAACTTTTTATTTTTCTCTTGTTCTTTCAAGGACATTTTTTTTGAAAATTTCTCAGCAAAGATCTATCGTGCCATATTGTTTGTAAACTCACGATGTTTTTATATTTTATTGACACACAAATACATTTAATAATTTTATTTTTCGCGTCGGGACACACTATCCCTCAATTGCCTCCAGTTGAATTTTACGAAACATGTTGTATGTGAAATTAAGTCCAATAAATTTTTACATTTAATAAATATTAGGTATTGTTAAAATTATATATAGATAACTTATTATTGAGTTTCATAAAAGGCAAATTCAGAGGGATTTCAATCATATAATCGGCGTTATTATAACCTTTCCCTTGGTATTGCTAATTTAGTATAGAAATAATAGAAAAAATAGAAATAATAGGAATTAACTATTGAAAATCAATCGTTTAATGTCTAATTTAGAGCGATAGACTATGTCAATTTACAATACCAAAAATAAAACCAAGTACGACGAAAAAATGATACAGGCAGACGAACCTGTTTTTCTGATGCGAAAGTTGCGGAGTATGCAAAAAAAATATGGAAAAAATACAGCAGAAGATCGAATTTTGCAAACAAAAACAACACTTATAATATATTAATTATGTGATAATTGCATTTTAGTTATATGAAAGGTCGTCTATAAAATCCTTTTAATACTTTAAATATTAATACTTTATAGAAAATTGCTACCCGACTCTTGCGGAATTAAAGTTCAAAGACGAGAGCGTTGTTTTCCGACAGAACTTGCCGGATACTCATTCGAGATATGCTCCATTTGGAATAATGATGTTTTTGCTGATCAAAAATTTGATACTATCTTCGTTATCTTCCGGCAACTCAATTGCATACTCGTAACGATACGCCGGTGATTTGCGTTTCTCAAACATCTCGGCAATCAGCTTATTACCTCGATTTAACGTGTTGAGCAGTTCCCGTATGGTGTATTGCAGCCACAAAACGCCGTTTTACGGTGCAGCAGCGTTACCGGATTTTTTTTCAAACTGGCGGGCTTACTTCAAAAACTGCGGGTATACTTCGGCTTTTTCATCCTGTCGTTTCCAAACGCGAGCGCCCTGCCAATACGGAAAACGACGGACTAAAGTTTTTTATTCGATTTATGAAAAAATGATTTACTTTTGCACAGCGTAAATATCTATTATGGTAACAAAAAAGAAATTTGCTGTTCCCCTTTACTGGCAGATTATGATTGGAATGGGGGCAGGCATAGCGGCAGGCATTACAGCGCTGAAAGTGGACGGGATTCCATTTATACGGGACTGGATTTATCCGTGGGGAAAGTTGTTCATTGTACTGTTGCAGATGATAGCCATTCCGCTGGTTTTTGTCACCCTCGTCAAAGGAGTGCTTGGACTGAAAGACATCAGCTCTTTTTCCCGCCTCGGCGGACGGGCCATCTTCCTGTATCTCGCTACGACCATCATTGCCGTAATGCTCGGACTGGCGCTCGGATTGACGGTGAAACCGGGTAATCTTGTAAATAAGGATAAGATTGCCCATATTCAGGAGCAGTACAAAAGCATGACCGAAGAAAAGGAAAATGTCGCTCATGAAACATCACAACAAGGGCCTTTGAGGTTTATTGAGGATATCATTCCCGCTAACATTGTGGCGGCGGCAACAGATAACTCGAAAATGTTACAGGTGATCTTTTTTGCCTTGTTTTTCGGGTTGGCGGCCATTACCATTCCGGCGGAAAAAGTGAAACCGGTGGCAGAGTTGATGAACAGTCTGAACGACATCATCCTGCGCATGGTAGATTACATCATACGGTTTGCGCCATACGGGGTAGCTGCTTTGATGGCAGGGCTTGTCGTCGATTACAACGGTGAAGCCGGCATATTCTCGGCTCTGGCGATGTACGCCTTGCTGGTCGTCGCAGCGCTGTTGATCATGATGTTCGTCTTTTATCCTTTGCTGATACGATTCTTCACGAAAATAACTCCCGGCCATTTCATTAAAACCATGTTTCCCGTACAGTTGTTTGCTTTCACCACCAGCAGCAGTTCTTCCACGCTTCCCGTCAATCTTCACACGGTGGAAAAACGACTGGGCGTATCGAAAGATACCACCTCCTTCATTCTGCCTGTGGGAACGACCGTCAATATGGACGGAACAAGCTGCTATCAGACCATTGCCGTGCTTTTTATTGCACAGGCGCTGGGAATAGACCTGACCGTTGAGCAGTTACTGACGATCATCGGAATGACGGTAATTTCCTCCATCGGCACGCCGGGTATTCCGGGCGGCAGTTTCGTCATCCTGATGATCGTCCTTACTTCCGTTGGCATCCCTGCCGACGGACTGGCGCTGATACTGGGCATCGACCGTCCGCTGGACATGCTGCGCACCTCGGTAAACGTCACCGGCGATGCAACGGTAGCCGCTATTATTGATAACCGACTGAAACGGCAACCGGCATGAAGACCTCAGACCTTATCCGTGAAACGGCGGGCAGAAGAAAACCCGAATGGCTGAAAATCCGTCTGCCGCAAGGAAAACAGGCTGCCGAACTGAGCCGTATCCTACGGCAACAGCATCTGCATACTATTTGCAGCAGCGGATTGTGCCCCAATCAGGGGGAATGTTGGGCATGCGGTACGGCGACTTTTATGATATGCGGAGAGATATGCACCCGTGCGTGTCGATTTTGTCATGTCAAAACAGGACGCCCGAAACCGCCGGATACGGAAGAACCCCGTAACATTGCCCGTTCGGTACAACTGCTGAAGCTGAAACACGCGGTGATCACCTCTGTTGATCGAGACGATCTGCCCGATTTGGGAGCCGCCCACTGGGTGAAAGTGATAAAAGCCGTGAAAGCGGCGAATCCCGACACTACTGTGGAAGTATTGATTCCCGATTTTCAGGGAAAAACGGAGTTGATCGACCTGATTCTCGAAACCTCTCCCGAAGTCGTATCGCACAATCTGGAAACGGTACGCCGGCTCTCAAAACAGGTGCGCAGCCGGGCTACTTACGACAGGTCATTGAAAGTGATCGGGCAGATTGCCGCTTCCGGCGTCATAGCCAAGTCGGGTATCATGCTGGGACTGGGCGAAACGCGCGACGAAATCCTTGAAACCATGGACGACCTTATCCGGGTGGGCTGCCGGGTAATGACGATCGGCCAGTACCTGCAACCCTCCAAAAACAATATCGCCGTAACCGAATACATTCGACCCGA
Source organism: Bacteroidales bacterium (assembly GCA_031259205.1). Lineage (GTDB taxonomy): Bacteria > Bacteroidota > Bacteroidia > Bacteroidales > UBA4181 > JAIRLS01. Next base: position 29,835 of record JAIRLS010000182.1, read on the forward strand.
AATATTTTCGGAATACCGGCAGATCGGAACGGAGAAAGGTTTTGCACATGTAGAAAGCGGCCCATTGGTACGCTCCAGCTATCATGCGGAAAAACATATTCATCCATCAACTTCGTATCATTGCAAACAGTAGAAAATAATGATTTAGGGCTTGTCGGTTACCGGGAAGCGTGGCGGCAACAGGAAAACCTGCTGGAAAAATTAGCGGCCGAAAAACAGGCAGGCGTCTGTGGACCTCATTACCTGCTGATGACCGAACATCCCCATGTATATACCATCGGTAAAAACGGCAATCAGGCCAATATGCTGGCAGACAGCATCCGGTTGAAGTCGACGGGAGCGGAACTGATTCGAGTGGACAGAGGCGGCGATATTACCTACCACGGGCCGGGACAATTGGTGGTTTATCCGGTTTTCAGGCTGGATCTTTTGGGGACAGGCATCAAAGAATATATTCGAAAGTTGGAGGAAATAGTGATTCGTACTGTCGGCGAATACGGAGTGGAAGGAAGCCGTATGGACGGGGCGGCAGGCGTATGGATAGACGTCCATTCCCCGAAAGCGCGCAAGATATGTGCTATCGGCGTCCGCTGTTCCCGCTCTGTTACCATGCACGGATTTGCCCTGAATGTCGGCACCGACCTGAAATATTTCAGCTACATCCACCCCTGCGGCTTTACCGACAAGGGCGTAACCTCTCTGAATACGGAAACGGGAAAAATAACGGACATGAACGAAGTGAAACTGAGCATCAGACGACACTTTGAAGAAATATTCGGAATCCGCTTTATATCGTGAATCA
>JAIRLS010000305.1 GCA_031259205.1 Bacteroidales bacterium
TCAGTACTAAATATTGTTCGGAATTAAATACGTTATTAACGTTAAACTTCCAATTTTTTGACGAGCCCAATGCACAAAACATGACCGCGTGAAGTATAAAACGAAGTAATCCCAAAAAATATTTCACAAAATCATGCTGCACACAGCACGGTAAAGTGTTCTCACTGTGGGAGGTATTATTACAATTGATTCATTTCCCATTCCTTTTAAATAACCACTGTCGGATTTCAATTTTCAATTTTCAATTTCCGGTTGTATTTTTGCGTGTTTAAAAAAAATAATGATGACTGCCGTTATTCTTATTCATTGCGTCGATCAGCCGGGTATTGTGGCCCGGGTGACCGAGTTTATCCACAGCAACAGGGGCAATGTGTTGTCGCTTGAGCAGCATGTTGACCGTGATGCAGGCCGTTTTTTCATGCGTTTGAAGTGGGATCTCGACCGGTTTATGATTCCCCGGGAAAAAATCGGCGAATACTTTCAAACCCTGATTGCCGCGCCTTACGGGATGACGTTCGACTTGTATTTCTCCGGGCAGAAGCCGCGTATGGCGGTTTTTGTATCGAAAATGTCGCACTGTCTGTACGACATACTTTCGCGCTGGGAATCGGGCGACTGGCAAGTGGAAATTCCGCTGATCGTCAGTAATCATACCGACATGCAGCCTATTGCCGAACGATTCGGCATCCCATTCCGTCATTTTCCGGTGTCGAAAGAAAACAAAGTCGAACAGGAAGCCGGTCAATTGAAACTTTTGCGACGGGAAAGCATTGATTTGATTGTACTGGCAAGGTATATGCAAGTATTGTCGGCAGATTTCCTGAAACATTATCCTCATCGGGTCATCAACATTCATCATTCGTTTCTGCCGGCTTTTGCAGGAGCCAAACCCTACCATGCCGCTTACGAACGGGGCGTGAAAATCATCGGCGCCACCTGTCATTATGTTACCGAAGAACTGGATGCAGGGCCTATCATCGAACAGGACGTTATCCGCGTGAGCCATAAGGATTCGCCGGACGCCTTTGCCCGTAAAGGCAAGGATCTGGAAAAAATAGTACTCGCGCGGGGGGTGTTCCTGCATATACAGAGAAAACTGCTGGTATACGACAATCGGACGGTAGTTTTCGGATAATTGCAATTGAAAAGATGGAGGAATGAAAAAAAATCATTAAATTTGCCCGTTTTTTACGTGGAGGATGGTAAAATAAAAATGCCGTCCGTCCGTTAATTAATTAAAAGAAATGTATTTTATACCCATTCGGCATAAAACGGATATAAGGCGGAGCGTAGCCTGCGCGGGCGCTTTTCTGGCTTTTTGCTGGTTGACTTCGTGCGACCGCAATTCTTCTTTAGGCAATTATCTGGTAGAATCCCACACCCGTACTGTCAAAGTTGATACTTTCGGCGTGGAGATGTCCGTTCTTGCCAAAGATTCCATTGTTACCTCCAACAAAGGGGTGATCTTCGTAGGAGAATACGACGATCCTGAGACAGGAAAGTCACGGGCGGAGGGATTTGTGGAATTTACCAGAACCAGCGATTATGAAAACAACGAATATCCGCGTTTTGATTCCGTTACACTTGTGTTGAACCCTACCGGCAACTATTACGGCGATACGCTCGCTTATCCCGACATCAGGATATGGCGTCTGAACAACCCCATTGAGATGGACGACGACGGCATGAGATATTCCACTTCAACAGCTTCCCGGGGTAACGAACTGTCTATTCAACGGCGGTTTAAAATGAAAGGCCCTTCCCAAAAAGAGGTGGAGATACGGTTGCCCGACGTGTTCGGGGAAGAGTTGTTTGATGGAATCATCAAAAACAGGGAAAATATGAATACCGATAACTATCTGAAAACATTTCCGGGTCTTGCCATCACTCCGGCAAGCGGCAATTCATGCATATACGCCTATTCCATCACCGACAGCACCTGCCAGATACGCATTCATTACAGGATTTCCGAAAGCGGCGACCTGACGGACAAGGTAATGACTTTCAAAGCCAATCCCGCCAAGCAGTTCAACCATCTCGAAACAACCTTGCTTCCGGATCTGCCGGTCGGTTCGAAAACCGATCCCGTTCCCACATCAAAAACACATAACAAAGGCTTCATTCTGAGCGGCGGTTCTCCGTTATATACGCGGCTTGACTTTCCGCGGCTTGACTACCTGCAAACGCTCGGCGAGATTGTCGTGATAGAGAACGCCAGGCTCATTGTGCGTCCTGTACATCACAGCTATGAAACCGTGCCGCTGCCGCCGGAGTTGAACCTCTACGAGCATAATCCCGTCAACGACGAAAGAGGCTCCGCATTGACCCAACTGACCGCAGGAAGCACGCAACCAACCACGATGACGGGCAACCTGAACAATGCCGGAAAAAATAAAAATAATCACGAAGAATGTTATTATGATTTCACGATTACCGATTTCATTGCTTCGCAAATCGGCGTTTCCGAATACGGTAAAGTGGCGTTAAGCATTGACATTCCCACAAGCGAAGTATCGAACGCCTTCCGGCGGCTGGTTTTCGGCGACCGGAACTTCTTCTATAAAACAGAAGTGCAAAGCAAAGAAAACCAAATTATGCTGGAAATAACCTACAGTATTTATAATGAATATTAATAAACGCCATATAAACGCCACCTGCCGCAACGTTTTCAGGAAGATGCTCGCTCTCGGGGCGGTTTGCTGCACCAGCCTCTGCCTGATGGCTCAAAACAGCACCAGTTCGCCGTTTTCCATTTTCGGTATCGGAGAAATAGAATCCCGCGATTTTGGAGTCAGTACCGGTATGGGCAACGCAACTATCGGGCTGAGGTCGCGAAATCTCCTCAATCACCGGAATCCGGCAGGTTTGGGCGGTATTGATACCTTGAAATTTATTTTCGACTTTTCCGGTTCGGTAAAATTTTCCGATTTCACCACCAGCGCCTTGCACGAAAGGGCTACCAATTTTAATTTCAAGAATCTGGCCGTCGGGTTCAGGGTCACCAGACGGTGGACGGTAAGCGTCGGATTAAGCCCTTATACCAATGTGGGATATTCCATCTCCAAACCGGAACTTATCGAAGGCTCTCTCGACCGTTTCAATGTGATTTATACCGGCGACGGCGGCGTCAACCGGTTCTACTGGAGCAACTCGATGGAACTGTTCAAGGGGCTGACGGCAGGCGTTTCCGCTTCGTACTACTTCGGAACCGTTACCCATACCGAAACCGCTCCATCCATTGTCATCAGCGAAACCATGACCGCCAACAAGATTAATCTCGACTTCGGAATGCAGTATTCGCACCTGTTTCAACAGCATACAAGGGTGACGGTGGGCGGAGTATACAGCTACAAGTCGGATTTCAAACTGTACCGGAGCCAGATGATTGCCAACCAAAGCAGCGGCTACATATTGAAAGAAGAAAAAATACCCGATAAAAAGATGTTCCTGCCGGAATCATACGGAGCCGGTTTTTCCGTGTGGAGGAATAAAAACAATGCCGAATGGCTGTTTTCGGCAGACTGTTACCGGCAAAACTGGTCGGTAAACAATGAACGCCTGAGGGGGATCGTCTATACCAATAGCCGCATGTACAATGCCGGCGTACAATTTACGCCCAATACCAAGCGTCCGAGCGGATACATGGAGATTATACGTTACCAGATAGGCGCCTGCTATAACGAGTCGTACATGGCCATCAACGGGCGTCAGATGAAGGATTATTCCGTTTCCGTAGGAGTAGGGCTTCCGTTTTTCAGGGGCCTGTCGTACGTGAATGTAGCGGCGGTTATCGGCCAGTCGGCAACAGGATACAGGGGCGGTATCAAGGAGAATTACGCCTTGCTCTCCGTCAATCTCTCCCTGATTGAAAGTTGGTTTAAAAAGGCAAAATACGATTAAAGAAGTGTGGCATCAGAACATGCGGGAATATTTGGGACATCCCGTTTTCAAAATAGTTTCCGAGGTAATTGAAGAAGAAGGAACACAAGCGTTCGTGATCGGCGGATACGTACGCGACCTGTTGCTTCGCCGCCCGTCAAAAGACATTGACATCGTGGTATCGGGCAATGGCATCGGCACAGCCCAGAAAGTCGCTTCCCGCATCCGGCCTTCCCTGCAAGTAAGCATTTTCAAAAATTACGGCACCGCCATGTTCCATTACGGAACGGAAGAAATTGAGTTTGTAGGAGCGCGCCGGGAATCCTACCAACACAACTCGCGCAACCCTGTGGTAGAAAACGGTAGCTTTGAAGACGATCAACGACGACGGGATTTCACCATCAACGCCCTGGCCATTTCGCTCAATGACGCCACCTACGGACAACTGACAGACCCCTTTCACGGTTTGGACGACCTGAACGACAAAATCATCCGAACTCCAACGGATCCGAACGCCACTTTTATCGACGACCCCCTGCGCATGCTCCGAGCCATACGTTTCGCCGCACAACTTGGATTTCGCATCGAAGAAAACACCTTCCGCGCAATCGCCCGCAACAGGGAACGCATGTGCATCATCTCAAAAGAACGCATCGCCGACGAACTGCACAAAATCATTCTTTCCGGCAAACCGTCGACGGGCTTCCTGCTGCTGGACAAGTCGGGGCTGCTCGAATTGGTCTTTCCCGAACTGTCGGCTTTGAAAGGAGTGGAAGCAAGAGGAAAATTCGCCCATAAGGACAACTTTCTCCACAGTCTGAAAGTGCTGGACAATATCTGTCCTTTTACCGACAAACTGTGGCTTCGCTGGGCAGCGCTGGTACATGACATCGGCAAACCTGCCTCCAAAAGGTTTCAGCCCGATAGCGGATGGACTTTTCACGGACACGAGTTCATAGGCGCCAAGATGATTCCCGAACTCTTCCGCTCTCTGAAACTGCCGCTGAACGAACCCATGAAATACGTACAAAAGCTGGTAGCTCTGCATCTCAGGCCTATCGTACTTGCCGAAGACGTCGTTACCGACTCTGCGGTCAGACGCCTGCTGTTCGAAGCCGGAAACGACGTCGACGACCTGATGATGCTCTGCGACGCCGACATCACTTCAAACAATGCCGACAAAGTGTACAGGTACCGGCAAAATTTCGAACTGGTACGGCGAAAATTGCAGGAAATAGAAGAAAAAGACGCTATCCGCAATTTCCAGCCTCCCGTTTCGGGCATCGAAATCATGGAAACCTTTCGCCTGAAGCCGGGACGCGAAATAGGCCTCATCAAAAACGCCATTAAAGACGCTATTCTGGACGGCGTCATTCCCAATGAATATCAGGCGGCAAGGGAGTTCATGATCCGGAAAGCCGCCGAACTGAACCTGAAACCGGCATAACTGCGGTTTCTATAAAAGCAACCCGCCTTTGGAAGTATAACGGGATACTCATTGTTCATTCATCCGTTTTCACAGACCGGTACAGAGGTAACACAGAGATACCGCTCTGCGAAACCTCCATAGCTCTCCGCAAAAGAGATTTACAGGGAGGAAATGGAGAAAGCACAGAGAAGTCACCTTGCGTCGTACCGTTCGAAGCGTACAATCGCCAGCACAAACATCACGCCCATATACGCGAGCATCACCATGAGATACTTGGCAGTTTCGGCGAGGCGTTCGGCGATGGTTGCCGGACTTTCCGCGTACTGCGGTATTTCTTCGTAGGCGACCGGTTTCTTGGTGGTCGAGTAGTCTTCGTAGGGGTTGTACCAGTGAGGACTTTGGTCGTCTTTGGCGTCGAGGTCTTTGAACCATTGCAGATACTGTATTTTGAAGTTCTGCAAATCGTTGTAGTTATGTCTCAGGCGCAGGTATCCGCCGTCGAGCAGCGCTTCCGTGCCGTATTCGAAGACGGCGAGGGGCGAAATCCATGTCCAGCGACGGGTGTTTTCTGCCTGACGGAACAGGGCGGCGTAATGTTCGCCCAAGAAGTCTGCCATGTTTTTTTCAAACGCCATCTGCATGTTGGCGCGGATTTCGTGTGGTGGATAAAACGGATTGCCTCCACTCGACGACCATTTCCCGTCGGGAAACGAGGCTTCTATCTCTTTGCGTTTTTCCTGTATTTTGGCTTGCATCACGTTCACTTTTTCTACAGGGTAAGCCGTCATGCCGAGCGTCTGCGCAAAGTTGGGGATGGCTATCAGGAACACTAACCACAGCGATACCGAGAGCAGCAGGCTGATATTGG
>JAIRLS010000307.1 GCA_031259205.1 Bacteroidales bacterium
CGTCGCTGCGCGACTTTGCGGCAAAAACGTCGTTCGTCATTGTGACTGCAAGGAACGAAGCAAGAAGTAATTCATCCCTTCATGTTCGCAAAGACAATGCGACAATTTGAAATGCACCCATTTGAAATGCACCCTTCATCATTAATTATTTTTTTACTATTTTTGCATTTTTAAAAACCGATGACAGGTAATTCATTTCAGTTGAAACACGGCATGAGTGTTTTTCTTTTGTTGGCATGTTTTGTTGTCTGTGGCCAGCCGTCGGATGCAGCGAAGAAAGATACGGTTCGCATCGTGGCCGTGGGCGACATCATGATGGGTACCATGTATCCCGACGGACAATATCTGCCGCCCAATAACGATTGCAGCCGTTCGTTCTCCATGGTAAAATCCTGTTTTGCAGGCGCCGACGTCCTGTTCGGCAATTTGGAAGGCGCTTTGATCGAATCGACGGAAGGCGCCAAGAAATGCCGGAATCCCGAATGGTGTTATACCTTCGGTATGCCTGCATCCTTTGCCGCATGTTTGAAAGAGGCTGGGTTTGATATTCTAAGCCTTGCCAACAACCACATGGGCGACTTCGGCGAAACCGGAAGAGCGACTACCGTGAATGCATTAGCGACCAACGGGATTCGTTATGCGGGACTGTTGAGTTGTCCTGTTTCCGTCTTTGAAAAAAACGGTATCCGTTATGGTTTTTGTGCTTTTGCGCCCAATGAAGGAACTGTAAATGTGAGAGATATTCCTTCTGCACAAAAAATAGTCAAGGGCTTAAACGATAGTTGTGATATTGTGATTGTGTCCTTTCATGCAGGCGCAGAAGGGAATGATTACCAGCATGTTACAAGAAAAACAGAAACCTTTCTGGGCGAAGACCGCGGTAACGTGTATGAGTTTGCCCATCGGATGATCGACGCCGGCGCGGATATCCTGTTGGGACACGGCCCTCATGTAACGCGAGCCGTAGAAATTTATCAAAACCGGTTTATCGCATACAGCATGGGAAATTTCAGCACCTACAGCCGCGTCAATGTGTCGGGGGTAAACGGATGGGCGCCGATTTTCCACATTTGTACCGATCGTCAGGGCGCTTTCCGTTATGCCCGCATCATTCCGACATGGCAACCGGCAGACGATCGTTGCCCTCGTTACGACCCTAATCGTCAAGTAATTACTAAAATACAAAACCTTACCCGTCAGGATTTTCCGGAAGCAAAAATTCTGATTACCGACGACGGATGGATTACCGCTACCGAATCATCAATATCGTATGACAGAATATCAAATCCGCATTGACAAAATCCGCAGGGAAATGTGTGCGGCAGGCGCCGACGCCTGTCTGATCACTGCCAATGCCAATCTTTTTTACGCTACGGGACAAGTGGTGGCAGGTTACCTGTATATCCCGCAGCAGCATGAACCTTTGCTTTTCCTCCGGCGTCCGGTGGGATTGTCCGGCGATCACATCATTTACGTGCGTAAACCGGAAGAAATAATTGAAATACTTGATCAACGGGGGATTTCCCCTCCGAAATGCATCATGCTGGAAGGCGACGTTATCTCTCACAGTGAATGGTTGCGTTATGAAGCCGTTTTTTCCGGCTCTGCCGTTATCAATGGTACGCCGGCCATCCGGAAAGCGCGGAGCGTAAAGACGGATTTTGAGATTTCCCTGTTCAGGCGATCGGGCATTATCCATTCCGGCGTATATCGCAAAATCCCGCAATTGTACCGTCGCGGCATGACGGATGTGGAATTGTCCGTTGAGATTGAACGCGAGATGCGGCTGGCGGGAAGTTACGGCATTTTCAGGGTTTTCGGACAGAGCATGGAGATTTTTATCGGCAGTTTGCTGGCCGGCGACAATGCGGCTGCCCCCTCCCCTTACGATTTCGCACTGGGCGGGAAAGGACAGCATCCATCCCTTCCCATTGGCGCCGATAATACGGTATTGCGCGAAGGAATGGCCGTAATGGTAGATATGGGCGGAAACTTCACCGGCTACATGACCGATATGACAAGAACCTTTTCCGTCGGGAAATTACCGGAACATGCTTATTTTGCTCATCAAACCGCATTGGAGATACAGGCGGAAACGGCGCGTATGGCGGTTCCGGGCGCTATATGCGAAAACCTGTGGCAACGCGCATTAGACATAGCCGACCGTAACGGACTGAAAAACTGCTTTATGGGTATCAGTCAGCAGGCAAAATTCGTCGGACACGGAGTAGGCATCGAAATCAACGAACTGCCGGTGTTGGGCGCCCGTTCGCAAATGACGCTCGAAAAAAACATGATGATTGCCATTGAGCCTAAATTTGTGATTGCAGGCGTGGGAGCGGTCGGTATCGAAAACACTTTTTGGGTGACCGACTCAGGTGGAGAAAAAATAACTCTGCTGGACGATCAAATCATGGATTTAACGGCGTAAAGATGAGGGCATTCTATCAGGACAAATGGCGTGAAGCAGGATGCGACGAGGCCGGACGGGGATGTTTGGCAGGGCCGGTTTTTGCGGCTGCCGTGATTCTGCCTCCCCATTTTACGCACGACATACTCACCGATTCAAAACAATTGACAGAATCACAGCGTTACCGCCTGCGCGACGAAATAAAGGAGAAAGCAACGGCTTGGGCGGTGGCTTCATGCAGCCATCAGGAAATTGATCGACTGAACATTTTGCGTGCCTCCATTTTCGCGATGCACCGTGCTGTCGACAAGCTGGAACAGCGTCCCGAATGGCTGATCATTGATGGAAACTATTTTATTCCCTATCCGGGCCTTCGTCACAAATGTATTGTGAAGGGAGATGCAAAGTATTTCTCTATTGCGGCGGCGTCGGTGCTGGCAAAAACCTGTCGCGACGATTATATGAACCACTTGTCGAAAGAATATCCACAGTACGGGTGGGATAAAAACAAAGGATACCCTTCAAAAGAACATCGGGAGGCGATTGCACGGTACGGTATGTCGCCCTTTCATCGCAAATCCTTCCGTTTAATGTCCGTACTGCCGGAAATCCCTCTTGATCCGGAATAAAACTCACATCCCGGACATCCTTCACAGGGATTTGAAACCTTCTTGCCCCTCCGCCGGCGACGATACCCGCTATAAATCAGGAAAACCACCGTCACTGTAATGATAGCATATACTATAATATCCTGTATCATAATTATTTACGATTCCTTTCTTAAATCTTTACTTTAAGAGGATACAATACAAAGATACGATACAATTCC
>JAIRLS010000077.1 GCA_031259205.1 Bacteroidales bacterium
CTCCGGAATTACCCGACCGGCAGGACGGGAAAAACATTGCTGCCACAAACGGCAGTATGTAAAAGAAAGTTCTCATTATTGAACGATGAACGGCGAGTGCCGGAAATGGTGTATCCAGCTTCTGTAATGTGCTTTTTGACATAACTTTATGATTTTTAATGTGATTACTGCTTTATGCGGATAGAAGCCGTACCGCTTTGCGCCAAAGTTGTACAACTGTACTCCGAAATTGCGCAACTTTACTCTAAAGTTGCACGACTTTTTACCGAAAACGGACACCTTTCCGTTAAAAATACCTCTGCTTTTCGGAAATACCGGTTGCATGTCTGTTACCGGTCGTGGCTGTTTTACGGTTTGTATCGTCATTTTTCCTGTTTTATCCTGAAAATATCGGGTTCTAAAATCAAACGTCGCAAAATTACATAAAAAACGTGAGTTTTCCAAGCGCATAAAATGAAAAAAAGTTTTTACAGAGAAAAGATACGACTTTTTTGAGGAAATTTATATGGGGTTTGCACACCCTACCTGTAAGGACGTTCTGCATTCTCCAAAGCGGATGGCTTTTCAGACGCACGCCGTGCGCCTCTACATTCGTGCTTTAGTGGAAGTCAGAAGAATTGTTTTTCATAGCGCCTCAAAAATAAAGAATTAATCGTTTTCATAGAATAAATGTATTTTGTTATAATTTCACGAAGCGGCACGGAGATATTACGTTTCATACTGTCGTAATTCTTGATAAAGCTGGTGTATGGGAAGTCCCACAATGTTGTAATAGGATCCTTCGATTTTTTCGATTCCCACAAGCCCTATCCACTCCTGTATTCCGTAGGCGCCGGCTTTGTCGTACGGATGAAATGCGTCCACGTACCGGACGATTTCCTCATGGCTCAATTGGCGGAACCAGACCTTGCTTTCGGAAGAAAAAAGACGCCGCCGCGTCGCCGACGTGAGGCAAACGCCTGTGAAGACCTGATGCATGTTGTCCGACAAACTTTTCAGCATTTCGATAGCCTCGTCCCGTCCGGCAGGCTTTCCCAGCGTCGCACCGTGCCGGCACACTACCGTGTCGGCGGTTATCACTACGGTGTTCCCTTCCAAGACATGACGGGAGAGAAAGGCGTCGGCTTTCAGGCCGGCAAGGTAGAGCGGAATTTCAACGCCGCTCAACGCCGGCGGACAGACCTCGTCCGTTACGCCGGCGTCGCACACAGTAAAACGGAAACCGGCCTGCCGCAACAACTCTATCCGTCGTTGCGAACGGGACGCCAATACCAACGGAATACGATACACAGGGATTGAAGGAGGACTGTGCATGTTCTATTTTTCAATGATAAAAATATCTTCGTTCTCCTTTTTCATCAGATACTGCTCCCGTGCAAACTTTTCAAATTTCTCAAGGCTGCCTTCCAATTCTTCCAATTTTTCGCGGTCTTCTTTGATTTTTTTCTCATAATAGAGTTTATTGCGTTCCAAAGCGTGTATTTGCCGGATATTTTTTGAACGCCCGACCAAATCGTTTTCATCGATAAAGATAATCCATGCGAAAAAAATCACCAGTGAAAGGAGGTACCTGTTTTTCAACAGGGGGGTTAGTGAACGTATCAAAGTATTATTTTTCATAGGCGATGGATATGCTTCGAAATTTAATGCAAATATACGGATAATTTTCGAATTATGAACAGAAATTATCGTACGATATTATATCGAGCAGGGGGATCGACTGTTTTTCCGGCGGCGGTAAAGAGTGACGGCGGGTACACAATCTTCGTCAGGTACAAGCCGTGTGCCGGCGCCGATGTTCCTGCGGCATTTCTGTTTTTTGCTTCGATGATGCGACGGATGTCGTCCGGCGGGCGTTTTTCCGTTCCTATTTCGATCATGGTTCCGACGATAGCCCTCACCATATTGCGCAGAAAGCGATTGGCGGTAATGGTAAAACGGATTTCTCCCGTTGCCGGTTTTTTCGTCCAACGGGCTTCCGTTATGTTGCACAGGTTGGTAACCGCGTCCCCATGTAATTTGCTGAAACTTGTAAAATCCTGAAATTCAAGAAGGATTTTTGCCGCCCGGTTCATTTTTGCCGTGTTCAACGGACGATACAGATGACAGGCGAGGTCGACGGTGAATGGGTTTTTGGTTTGGGCAATACGGTACAGGTAGGTGCGGGACAGTGCATCGAAACGTGCATGTGCATTGGGTGCTACGGGGCGAATACGGTAAATGGCGATGTCTTTTCCTGCCAACCCGTTGATTTTGCGAAGCAGTTGCGTATCCAAATGCAACGCTTCTTTTTCCGAATCGAAATGCGCCACAAAACAGGAGGCGTGGACTCCGCTGTCTGTCCGTCCGGCTCCGGTTAGCCGGACGGGTTCGCGCAAGAGCAACCGCATTATGTCTTCCAACTTTCCCTGAATGGTGGGATGGCCGGGTTGCAGTTGCCAACCGCAATAAGTGGTTCCCTTATAGGCTAATTCGACAAAATAACGGTACAACTTTCCCTGAAAACGGTTTATTCCAAAAACAGCTCAATTACGGGTACTTCTACGTCCGGTCGTTGTACGGGAAGGTCAAGAGTCACATTGCCGCCTTGCGATGTTTCGGTACCGGACTGGGTACGGAAGCGGATTTCCGATGCGTCGTTCAGCAGTTGTGCGTATTTGAATTTTCCTGCGTATCCCGGCAGGAGCAATGATTTGAAGGGCCATTCGAGTACGTGTATGTACAGGCGTTTGGCGACCGGATGATAGGTTAGCAGACAGTTTGAGGGAATTTTAAATTCGGGTGGAGCCTGTGTGCAGCCGTATATCGAACGGTTATGGGCGTACATCCATTTTCCGATTCCTTCGAGACGGTTGTTGGCGCGGTCATCGAAAGTACCGCGTGCCGTAGGGCCGACATTGAGCAGCAGATTACCGCCTTTGCTGGTGACTTCTATCAGCATGACAACTAACTGGTGTACGCTTTTCCACGAGTATTCGTCGCGGTAGTATCCCCATGAGCCGGAAAACGTTTGGCAGGTTTCCCACGGCACGCGCTGATTCCGTACGGTAGGCCATTCCTGCGGCATGAACTGTTCAGGCGTCACATAGTCCCAGCCCCAGTCGGTGTGATCGAGGTCCATGCGGTTATCGACGATGATTTGAGGTTGTAAGCGGCGGATCAATTTTAACAGGTTTTCGGAGTCCCAGTCTTCATGGCCTTTGCCGTTTTCGCCCGGATAGGAGAAGTCCAGAAACAGTTCGTCAATGGGGCCGAATTGCGTTAGCAGTTCCGTCAGTTGGTCTTTCAGATATTTCTGGTATTTCTTTATATCCCGCTGGGCATTGGCTGCTTTTCGCGCTTCCGGGTCTTGCGGGCCGTTGGGATGGATCCTGTCATAAGGGAAGTCGGGATGATGCCAGTCAATAAGGGAATAATAAAAGCCTATCCGGATACCTTCCGCACGGAAAGCATCTACCAGCGGCTTGATGAGGTCTTTCTTGTAGGGAGTGTTGGTGACTTTGAAATCGGTATATTTGCTGTCCCACAGGCAAAAGCCTTCATGGTGCTTGGCGGTGAGCACCACGTATTTCATACCTGCGGCTTTGGCTTTGGCCGCCCATGCTTTAGGATTGTAGAGGTCAGGGTTAAAGTGTTCAAAATATTTCTGATAGTTTTCATCGGAAATTTTTTCCCTTTGCTTGATCCATTCATGTCGTGCAGGCAATGCATACAGCCCCCAATGGATGAACATGCCGAAACGGTCATGCGTCCACCATGCCATGCGTTCTTCTTTTTGTTTGGGCGTTTCTTTAGCCCATGCAGGAGTTTCCTGCGACCAAATGCCTGTGTTGTTCCACAGGATCATAGATAATGTCAATAAAACTACTTTTTTCATGATGATATTAAATAAATTATAAACTAAAAATTATAAACTAAAAACTAAAAATTCAAAATTAATATTGATAAGCCGTCAATGTCATACTATTATCCGAGTGTTTGCAAACAATCTTTCAATTCTGTTCTCACCTGCGTTGCTAAAAAATTGAAGCGGTCAATGTATTCTTTGCATTTTTGGGGCTGACTCGCTTCCTTGGCCAAAACCTCCAGTTCGATCATCTCTTTGGTCATTACTTCTACGCCTATCACAAGAGCAGAGGATTTCATTTTATGCGCCAACCGGCTTAATTCAAGCCAATTGCAACTTTCAAACAAAGTATCAAGTTCAACGCTTGTTTCATCAAGTTGAGCAAGAAACATCTGAATCATTTCTTTCACAATGCCGGGATCATTGCCCGTCATTTGTTGCAAATACTCTAAGTTTGTTATCATAAACGAAAAATCTAACACTTGCAAAGATATTTATTTTTTTTGAAATTAATTATATTTTTGCATGTTATTTTGTAATTTTCATTACAACGGTAAAAACCGGTGATAATTATGTTTGTTGGATAAAATATGGAGATGACGAGAAATATTGTGATATTTGCCTCCGGATCGGGCACGAATATGCAGCGGATAGTTGAATATTTTCGGGAGAAGAGAATCCGCACGATAAAGGTTTTTTGCAACCGTCCGGACGCATTGGTGTTGCAACGGGCTGAAAACCTTGGTGTTCCTGCGGTGGTATTCGGAAAGGACGATCTTTACCGGTCGGAGGCCATTCTTAGCGCCTTGCAATCGCTTTCGCCCGATTTAATTGTGCTGGCGGGTTTTTTATGGAGGATTCCGGAAAATATTATTCATGCGTTTGCCGGAAAAATCATTAATATTCATCCGGCGCTTTTGCCTCGTTATGGCGGCAAGGGGATGTACGGGGAGCATGTTCATCGCGCCGTCATTGAACATGGCGATACGGAGTCGGGTATCACCGTTCATTATGTCAATGAACAGTACGATGACGGCGACATCATTTTTCAGGCTAAATGTCCCGTTGACCGGAAGGATACGCCTGCTACGCTGGCACAGAAAATACACGCTTTGGAGTACGAGCATTTTCCGGCAGTGATTGAAAGGCTGCTGATAACCGGGGAATGACGGGGATTACAGTCCCAGTGTCATTTGTTCCGCTTTTCCGTTGCCTTTTTCGGGTTTTACCTGTGGGTGGTTGGCGGAAGAAGGATTTGGAGAGGCATTTTCCGGCTGAACCGGCGTTGATGGCGGCAATGGTTCTATTTCCTCGATTTTGGCGAGTTCAAAGGTGGATAGTCGTTTACCCTTTGCCCGCAGGCTTTTCACTGCGACGAACTCATCGGCGACGATGGTCTCTTTGGGTTTGTGCTTTGACAGGCCGCCGAAAGTGATGTTGAACCTCGGCCGGATCTCGCGGCTCAAGCATTTCAACTCCGATTGTCCCTCTCCGATAAAGGAAAGAGCCTGTGCCGCCTGTTCAAACGTGAAACGCTTGAGATACCATGACTTGGATACGGCTTCGCGGTATACTGCCGTATAGACGGCTGTATCGTCGAATTTTTCGATCAGGAAAATGTTGTCTTCGAAATGGAGCGACACCTCAAAGCCCGACGTACGAAAGGTACCGTCGGCAAGGATGACCAGCAGTTTATCGCCCGGGTTGAACTCGCCCAGCAGTACGCCGCGCCCATCTTCGTTGAGACGCTGCACATCCGCGTCCCACCATACCGGTTTACCGCCGAGCGTGGAGATGCCCCGTTCTTTCAACGCTATCTTGTGAATGGCAAAACGGGTAAGAATATTGCCTTGCGCATCGCGTCCCTTGATGGAAATATCGGCAAAATTGACGTCCATATTGAGACTTTTCAAGCGGGGACGGGGTTTGAGCGTCACACGAAGCAATTCTGCTTCTCCGTTGGGATTGACGCTGAAATACAACAGTTGCGAACCCGGCGTACCTTTGGTAAAATGATATTCCTTGTCGCGCATAATGACGGGAATGGCGCAACGCTTGATCATGACGGGGCCGTTGCGTCCGTCACGGTATACGATATTATATATGGTACGGTTGTCATTCCTTTGGAAAACATTCACATACTGGATGTTTTTGCCTATGAATGCCTTTTCGCTCACTTTGGTCACCAGATAAGAGCCGTCTTTGCGGACAATGATGATTTCATCCAGATCCGAACAATCGCAGACATACTGGTCTTTTTTCAAACCGTAGCCTGCAAATCCCTCTTCCCAATTGACGTAGAGTTTTTCGTTGGCCATCACCACACGGGTGGCGGAGATGGTATCGAAACTGCGCAACTCGGTTTTCCGTCCCCGTCCGGAGCCATATTTCTTTTTGATACGCTTGAAATAGTCGATGGTATAACGAACCAGACCGGCAAGATCGTTTTTTACTTTTTCCATTTCGTCTTCTACGGTACGGAGGTGTTCGTCGGCTTTTTTGATGTCGAATTTGGAGATGCGACGAACGGGTTTCTCGGTAAGTTTGACGATATCCTCGGCGCTTATTTCTTTGCGAAGCAACGGGCGAAACGGGTCAAAAGCCCTGTCGATGGCAGCAAGTTGTTCGTCCCAGGTCGCAACATCCTTTTCCAGTTCATGATAAATCCTCTGTTCGAAAAAAATCTTTTCCAGCGAGGAATAATGCCAGTCTTCATTCAGTTCGTCGAGTCGAATTTCCAACTCTCTTTTCAACAAATCCTTAGTTTGGGCGGTAGTGATTTTCAGGATGTCCGATACGCTGAAAAATACCGGTTTTTGGTCTTTTATTACACAAGCATAAGTCGGTATTGATATTTCGCAGTCGGTAAAGGCATAGAGTGCGTCGATGGCCAAATCAGGCGACACGTCGTTGGGCAACTGTATGACGATTTCGGCATTTTGCGCCGTGTTGTCGTCCACTTTTTTGATTTTGATTTTACCTTTATCGTTGGCTTTGACGATGGAGTCCATGAGTTTGGACGTGTCCATCCCGAAAGGAATTTCGGTGATGACCAGCGTTTTACTGTCGAGTTTGTTAATTCGCGCCCTTACTTTTACTTTTCCGCCGCGCGCGCCGTCGTTGTATGCGATACAGTCGGCGAGGCCGCCGGTAGGGAAATCGGGGAAAAGTTTGAAGGGTTCTTCTTTGAGGCAGGCAATGGCGGCGTCTATCAGTTCGTTAAAATTGTGAGGCAGTATCTTGGAAGCAAGCCCTACGGCGATTCCTTCCACTCCTTGCGCCAGCAGCAGGGGGAATTTCATCGGGAGCGTCACCGGCTCCCGGTTGCGTCCGTCGTAGGAGGACATCCATTCGGTAGTCTTGGGATTAAAGGCTACTTCCAGAGCAAATTTCGACAGTCTCGCCTCGATATAACGGGGGGCGGCGGCTCTGTCGCCCGTAAGGATATTGCCGAAATTTCCCTGCGTTTCTATCAACAGCTCTTTCTGCCCAAGCTGTACCAGCGCATCTCCGATGGAACCGTCGCCGTGTGGGTGAAATTGCATGGTGAAGCCGATAATGTTGGCCACTTTGTTGAAACGCCCGTCGTCCATCTGAAACATGGTATGGAGAATACGCCGCTGCACGGGCTTTAAACCGTCGTCAATATGCGGAACAGCACGTTCGAGGATGACATACGAAGCATAATCAAGAAACCAATCGCGAAACATCCCCGATATACGGTGCGTTTTGCCTTCTTCAACATTCAATAAGGCGTCAAACTTACTTCTACCGCCGGATTCGGAGGCGTCGTCAACCGGCTCATCCTCGCTCATTTCAGTTCCTTCCAAGCCTTCTAATTCATCTTTTTCTTCGGACATACACATTCAGATTGGGTACTGCAAAGATACTTGGATTTTATTTTTCCCAAATCCACCAAAATGAGAAAAATGAACATGAGATAGTATTAAAACGATGATACATAGCGATATAAAGTGTTAATAACTTTCTGAAAGAACTTATTTCCGCGTTTATTCTGACCGTACCGATATTTTCATTATTTTTGTCGTTCATTAGATGGTTCATTTATCATAATACACTCAAATAAACATGGGTAATTATTCATGGTTGAAAAAAATTTACCGGCATTATATTGTCAAGAATTTGTTGATATTCTTTGTCGTTTGTATGCTTGTTTACATCAGTGCGCTCATTATGTTGAGTTTTTATACGCGGCACGGCGAATTTTTGCCGGTGCCCGATTTGAAAGGATTAACAGCGAAAGACGCCGGAGTAATATTAAGGAATCATTCCTTGCGGGGAAAACTCGTTGATTCGATTTATTTGGCCACCGCCAAACCCGGCGTCATTGTCGGCCAGATACCGGAGGCTAATTCGGCGGTGAAAGAAAACCGCACCATTTATTTTGTGGTCAACGCCACGCTGCCCGAAATGGTGAGAATGCCCGACGTAGTAGGCGTATCGCTCCGCCATGCCGAGTCCGTCATCGAAGCGCAGGGGCTAAAAGTCGGAAAATTGTTCTATGTTCCGGACATCGCCCGCAACAATGTGTTGAGGCAGACCTACAAAGGGAAAGATATACGGAAAGGCGTTAAAATCGTAAAAGGCGCGTCCATTGACTTGTATCTCGGTAGCGGATACAATTGAGCCGGATAAAATATTTTTCCTCAATCTGCGTTATTATCAGTAAAGAAAAAGAGATGAAAAAAATTTGCCTGCTTGTCGTGTTGCTCACAGGACAGTTGATGCCGACGCACGGACAAAAACCGGTAACCAGAACGCTGGAACAAAATCCTGCACTGGCAAATAAACGCATTTCGATAAAAAGCGTATCGGATCCGGACACCGTCGATATTCCGTTTATTGACGATTTTTGGTATTATCAGCAATCTTCCTATCCGAAGCCTTCCCTGTGGACAAACAAGTACGTTTACATCAACAATCATTTTCCCGACAAGCCGCGTTCAAACGGCGTCGCTACTTTCGACGCATTGGACGACAATGGACAAATATACAACAGCGCCGGCGACAGTTTTTTCGCCGATACGCTTACCTCTTGTCCCATCCGCCTGCAAGCCGGAATGACGGGGGTGTATCTCAGTTTTTTCTATCAACCGCAAGGCTTTGGCGACGCGCCCGAAGCCAACGACAAACTGATACTGCAATTCAAGTCTGCCGACCAAAATTGGCAGGAGATATGGCAGGTCGCCGGTACCCCTTCCCATCCGTTCAAGCAAGTGCTGATTCCGCTGGAAGACGCCTATCTGTATAACGGGTTCCAATTCCGTCTTATCAACAGCGTGAGTTTCGGAACGGACAAGTTTAATGAGGGAAAGAAAAGCAACGTGGACGTGTGGCATCTTGATTACGTGCGGCTGGATAAAAATCGTACGGAAACCGACACTGCCGCGCTGGACGTCGCCGTGATTGCGCCCCTCAATTCGCTGATCAAAGGGTATACCGCCTTGCCGTGGAGCCATTTTAAACGAGTATATGCCAACCGGCTGGATCCGCAAATTACCGTTACCTACCGCAACAACGACAACACGGGGTATTTAGTGAAAAGAGTCTTCGAATGTACCGATCTGTACTATCACCGGACGTGGTCTATCGGGACTACCGGTTCCGAGAATATCCAAGGCGGAGAAATCATCAGCTATCGCGAAGAAGTGCTCAATCCCTTTGAAACGCCCTCCGCCGATTCCGCTTTCTTTGAATTGAAGGCTTACCTTGTCACCGATGATCGCGACCGAAAGGAAAACGATACGGTGCGGGCTTATCAGGAATTTAAAAACTATTTTGCCCGCGACGACGGCGCCCCCGAAAGCGGATACGGATATGAAGGCATCAATGCACAAGGCTTTTCGATTGCCTGTCATTACGAAATGTTCATCCCGGATACCCTTCAGGCTGTCGCCATCTATTTTAACCCTGTCCTGAACGACGTCACACGACGGTACGTTTTCAAAATCGCCGTTTGGAAAGACGACAACGGTCTTCCGGGCGAACAGATATACCTGTCGCAGGAAGAATATTCCCCCCTCGAAACCGGCCGGTTTACCGTTTATCCTTTGGAACGGAAAGTCTTCATCTCTAAAAACTACTGGATCGGCTGGCAACAGGTAACGTCGGGCTTCCTGAACGTGGGGTTCGACCTTAACAATAACGACCGGGGCAACTTGTGGTACAACAGCAGCGGCACATGGCTGCCGGACGAAAACTACGGAACGCTGATGATACGTCCCTTCTCGGGAAAAATGATGAATCTGCCGACAGCCGCCCCCGTTCCGGCTGAGATCCGTTCCGAACTGAAAGTCTATCCCAATCCGGCCTCGCAATATGTCCGCGTGGAAATAACAGATTCCGAACTGCCGGCAGGAGGCTACGAACTGGAAATATACAATTCCGCCGGACAGTTACGTTTCCGTCGCCCCTTCACCGGCGAGATCATTGACATTTCACCGCTGGAACAGGGTTTGTACGTCATACGCCTCGTTCACCGGAAAACAGGGCAGACATGGAAACAACGTCTGGTGATCATCCGGTAATTCCGATATTTTTCAAACAGAGGGGGGCAATAATGAGGCGTCGGAAATAAGGATTGCATTTTTTCATTATCAACACTTCCGGATGATTGTAACCTTTGTTTCCCGACAGCGCCATTGCGTTGTCTTACAGATACATGACCGGCGTTGATGCCGACCGATATAATACCGGCAGGGAATATTTTTTTAACGGGATGATAACAGTTATCAAATAATTTTTTTACTTTTACATGTTTTTTTGTGCTATCCATTTTTGATTAAAATAAGGTATGTTGAAAAGAATTATCGTATTTTGCATTACAGTAATGTGCCTGTACAGCAATGTGTTGGCGCAAAGAAGTATGAAGCAGTACGACAGGGACGCTTTATATAAACAAGCGTTGGAACTTTACGACAAAGGGCAATATGCCGCGTCACGGAAATGTTTCGTCGATGTAATGAAATCCACTGACGATCATCGCAGTTTTATATATTCCAACTCGCAGTATTATACGGCATTATGCGCCATTGAATTGAATCAGAATGATGCCGAAAGCCTGCTCGACCGTTTCATCAAAGACAACCCCAACAACCCTAAAATCCCAATAGCCAACTTCCGTATGGCTCGCTATCATTACAATAACAAGAAATACAAAAAATCCGTCGAACGGTTTGAAATCGTTTCGCCGCGCGAACTGGACAAAAACCTGACGGACGAATATTATTTCCTGCTGGGACACAGTTATTTCATGGAACATGACAATATCAAAGCAAGAGCGGCCTTCTTCCAGATCAAAGACGGCGACTCCAAATACGCCATGCCCGCGCTGTATTATTATTCGCACATTAATTATACCGATAAAAACTACGAAACCGCATTGCAGGGATTTTTAATACTCAGGAAAGATGAAACTTTCGGGAGCATCGCCCCTTACTACATTTCCCAAATCTATTTCTTACAGGAAAAATACGAACAAGTCATTGAAAATGCCCCCGACCTGCTGGACGACATCAGCGAAAAACGTAAAGACGAAGTAATGCACATCGTAGGCGAATCCTATTACCGTCTGGAACGCTACAAGGAAGCCATCCCCTATCTCGAAAAGTACATCGTCAATAAAAGCCCGACCGCAGAAGACTATTACCAGTTGGGATACGCCTATCACCAGTCGGATGAATGTGACAAAGCCATCAAATATTTCACAAAAGCCTCCAACAGCCCAAGTTCGCTGGGACAAAACGCCTTATGTCATCTGGGCGACTGTTATGTAAAGACAGGCGACAAATACAAAGCCCGTCTGGCATTCGCATCGGCGGCGCAAATGAAATTCTCCCCCGAAGCGCAGGAAAACGCCCATTTCAATTTCGCCGCCCTCAGTTATGAACTGATGATGTCGCCTTTCAACGAAGCCATCAAAAGTTTTAACGAATTTATCATCAAATACCCCTATTCGGACAAAGTGGACGAAGCCTATAACTATCTGGTATCCGCCTACACCACCACCCGCAACTACCGGCTCGCACTGGAATCCATCGAAAAAATCAGGGTCAGAGACGAAAATGTGAATCAAGCCTATCAGCGCGTATCCTTCTACCGCGGATTGGAATTGTTGAACGACCTGAAAGCCGATGACGCCATTAGCCTGTTCGACAAATCACTCGAAAATGCAAGATTCGACAATTTACTCGAAGCGCGTTGCCACTATTGGAAAGGCGAAACCTATTACCGGCAGGATCGTTATGCCGAAGCCTACGACGAATACCGAAAATTCATCGCAATGCCGGCAGCCGCACAGACAGAAGAATTTAAACAAGTTTACTACGGTTTGGGATATGCCACGTTCAGCCTGAAAAAATACCCCGAAGCGCTCGACTGGTTCACCAAATACATCAACGCAGCAGGACAAGAAAACTCCAAAACACTCGCCGATGCTTATAACCGATTGGGCGACTGCTATTTCATGAAACCCGCCTATTGGGTAGCCATCGAAAATTACGACAAAGCCATCAATATGGGACTGTCCGCGCCTGCCTATGCCCTGTTCCAAAAAGGATTCTGCTACGGACTGTTAGACCGTCACGAAAGAAAAATCGAAACCCTCACCCTGCTGCTGGATAAATACCCCAGTTCGTCCTATACGCCCGATGCGCTCTACGAGATGGGACGGAGTTTCGTCACCATGAACAAATCGCAACTTGCCGTCAATTCTTTCAACAAACTGATTACCGACTATCCCGCAAGCAGTTATGTCGGAAAGTCGCTGCTTCAATTGGGAATAGTGTATTATAACATGGACAAAGGTCAGGAAGCGCTCAAATACTACAAAAAAGTTATCTCGGATTATCCCACGTCGGCGGAAGCGCGCAATGCGCTCATCGGCATACGGACAGTATACGTGGATATGAACAATGTCGATGCTTACGTCGATTATACCAGAAGTTTGGGAAACTTCGCCAACATCAGCCTCAGCGAGCAGGATTCGCTCACCTACAAAGCGGCTGAAAACGTATATATGACGGGCGACTGCCAAAAATCCGCCGCCAGCCTGACCCACTACCTTGATCGCTTCCCTTACGGCTCATTCAAGGTCAATGCCACTTTTTATCTTGCAGACTGCCGCCTGCGCGAAGGCAAAACGGACGAGGCCATGAAAGGCTTCGAATTTGTCATTTCCCAACCGCGCAACATGTTCACCGAACAGGCGCTGATGTCGGCTTCCGCTATCTATTTCAACGGAAACAAATTTGAGGAAGCGCTGAAATCCTACCAACGGATGGAAACAGAAGCCGAAATGCCCGGCAACATTTTGGACGCCAAAATCGGCGTAATGCGAAGCCTTTTCCGGTTAAACCGGTATCAAAAAGCCATAGAAGCAGCCGATAAAGTATTGAACGATAAAGATTTACCGGAAGAAAACATTCGGGAAGCCACTTTTATTCTGGCGCGGTCTTATCAGGAAGAAAAGAATTTCGACCGGTCTATGGAAGAATACCGCAAAGTGGCAAAAGAGGTAAGCAGTCGGGAAGGCGCGGAATCCAAGTATCACATCATCGAAATATTAGTGAACGAAGGAAAACTGAAAGATGCGGAAGACGAAATATTCGATTTTGTGGCGCAAAATACCCCGCACCAATATTTTATGGCCAAAAGTTTTATCCTGTTGAGCGATATTTATGCCGCCTGGGAAGACGATTTTCAGGCGATCCATACCTTGCAAAGCGTCATTGACAATTACGACTCGAAAGACGACGGCATCATCGAGCTTGCCCAATCCAAGAAAATCGCTCTCGAAGCCAAAGTTAATGCGACGAAAGAAATAAAACCGGAAGATATTGAAGTAGAAATAAAATAAATAAAAGAAATTGAAAAAAAATAAAAACATGACATTTTTCAAAAATCTTTTCCTTCCCGGAATAGGGTGGGCGCTATCTTCGGCGCTTTTTGCGCAAGACCCCAACAGCCTGAACAAAGAATTGATTCTGGTACGACCCTATGAACCGTCGGTAACCAATGCACAAAAAATCAATATCCTGCCGGATCTGCGGGATACCGTACGCATAAAACCGACCTTCAAATACTCCATCCGGTCAAAACGCATCGACACCCATCCCGACGTTACGCCCATAGCGGCCGCAAAACTGCAACCCCTTCCGCAATCCAAACTTTATCACAGCTACGTCAAGCTGGGAATAGGCACCAAATTCCACCCGCTGGCAGAAGCCTCCATTAATACGCTCCGCAACGACAAACTCGCTGCCGGCGCATTGCTCAAACTCGACGGCATGTTCGACAACGTGAAATTAGACAACGACCAAACCGTCTATGCCGGCGCCAGCGACGCCAAGGCAAAACTCTTCGTGCAAAAATTCTACCGCAGCTCCTATCTCTATGGCGACGCGGCGCTGACAGGCAAAACCGTCCACAACTACGGCTATAATACCGACGTCTACAACCGGCAGGCAGGACGCGACACCCTGATGGCAAAAGACGATATCCGCAAACACTACACCTTTGCAGACGCATCCGTCGGCATCCACTCCTCGCATTTCCTTACCAACAGACTGAACTACAACGTGCAGGCAACCTACGAATATGCCGGCAATAAAACCGACAGCCACGGCGACATCGTGCCGATACAACCCGTCATCCGAAAATACAAAGAAAACAACGTCGGCCTGAAAGCACAATTAGACAACAACATGTTCGGCGGAAATATCGACCTCCGGTACTACGCCGGAAACGCAGCCTTTGACTCGCTCCGAAACACCTTCGCGATGGGAGTCAACCCGTGGTTCATCCTGGACAACGACAGCATCCGGCTGGAAGTAGGCATGAGAGTAGCCCTCTACAAGGAAAACGACGGCCTCCTGCAATACAAGGTCTATCCCAAAGTAGAATTTCAATTCACCCTCTTCAAAGACGTTTTCATCCCCTTCCTGGGCATCGACGGAGCATTGAAAACCAATACCTTCCGCGAACTGATCGAAGAAAACCCCTTCATCACTCCGGGACTTTCCGTCCCCCTCACCAATACCAAATTGAATATCTACGGAGGACTGAAAGGCTCCATCACCTCAAAACTCTCCTACTACCTCAAAGCCTCCTACACCACGTCGGACAACGAACACTTCTTCGTCAACGACACAGTATGGTCAAAAGCGCAAAACCATTTCACGGCAGTCATCGACGACTTAAGCACTTTCAGCATAGGCGCCGAAATCTATTACAACCCCAACGAACGACTCGAACTAAGGCTCAAAGCCAAATACAACCGCTATGAAACCCTTGCGGAAAAATTCGCATGGCACTTGCCCGAATGGGAAACCGAATTTTCAGCGAAATACCAGTACCGAAAATTCCTCTTCTTTCTCGATATGCTCGGAATCGGCAAACGCTACGCCAAATCCTTTGATCCCAATATCGAATATTACACGCTCAAACATGCGCTGGATTTTAATTTCGGCGTCGAATTTCAATACATTAAGCAATTGTCCTTCTTCTTAAAATTAAATAATTTCACGGAAACCAATTATTACAGATGGAATTTCTACCCGTCTCAACGGTTCAATTTATTAGGAGGAATTACTTTTTCGCTGTAAATCTTTTTCCGCTGTAAACCGTATTTCCGCAAAAATCATCCCCCTATTGAAACTTTTTTAACGTATTGAACGTATACGTTTAAGTGAATTTCTTACTTTATGTGCTTTATGCAAAATTGCTTGCAATTTGTGAACATATTTTTGACGACACAACGTTTGTATGCAAGGAAACGGATTCTGTCCGGTAAAAATGCTCCGGTAGCTTTTATCGTCGGAATTTGTTTTTTGTCGGGAACGCTGTGTTCTCCCCTTTGGGCGCAGGTGACGGTGACGCCCGACGCCCACGGCATTGTGTATGTCAAAACAGGAGCGACGGGCGACGGAAGCGGAAGTTCGTGGAACAATGCCTGTCCCGAATTTGCCGATGCGCTGAAAGCCGCCGAAAGCAATTCCGGTATCACTCAAATATGGCTGGCGGAAGGTACATGGTATCCGCAAGACAGGGCAGGCGACGGCGATACCGACCGTGACAGGGCTTTCGTACTGGCGCCCAACGTAAAAATATACGGCGGATTCCAAGATGAATTGGCCGCAAGCGATACGCCTCCCCCGTACGGAAGCGAAGGACGAAACGGGAACACCATCCTCAGCGGCAATATCGGCGATCCGGGCGACGATTACGACAATGCCTTCCACGTGCTCATTGCAGCGGGCGATCTGGGAACGGCTGCGATCGACGGCCTGATCATTGAGAAAGGAAACGCCAACGGCCTCTCGGCCAGCCGGAACACCGGCGGCGGATTGTATATTATCGGCGGATTGTATAACACTTCCTCCATCCGTGTGCACCATGTTCTTTTCCGCAATAACCTTGCCGTTTACGGAGGAGCGATAAGGAACGAATCGAGTCATTCGGAATTTACCGATGTTACGATCCGCAACAATGGCGCCCCTTCTACAGATTCGGACGACATCAGTATCTCTGCATCTTTGGGCGGCGGAATGTACAACAGCATGAGCCCCGTCGTTTTGAAAAATGTCGTTTTGGAAAGCAACAGCGCATCTGCGGGCGGCGGAATATATAACCGTTTCATGTACGGCGGCAACAGTCTGCAATTAACTAATGTCGAAATCAGGGGAAATACCGGAACCGGCGACGGCGGCGGAATGTACAATGACAATGTTAATCCCGTCCTGACCAACACGCTGATTTCCGGGAATCGTGCCGGCAGCAGCGGCGGCGGAATATACAACGTCGTGGCGTCGCCAGTCCTGACCAATGTTACCATGGCCGGAAATTATGCCGTCAGCGGCGGCGGCGGGATGTACAGCGGCAATACCTCCGTTCCGCGATGGCACAATTCCGTTATTTGGGGCAATCGCGCCGGTACAGGCGCCGCTAATGTTTCTAATGCTAATGCTACCCCGCACTATGCCCACTGTCTGGTGGAAGGCAGCGGCGGAAGCGGAAGCGGCTGGCAAAGTTCATTCGGCGTCGACGGCGGCAACAACATAGACGACACCAATCCCTATTTCCTTGGTCATCTCGTTGCCGAGGCTACCAATACCCCTAATATCGCCGGCGATTACCGCATCACCCTTTGCAGCCCCGCTTATAACGCAGGGGACAAGACCCGCTACGACAATACCGATATTGACGCTACGAAACCCGACCTCACGGCGGTTACCTTCGATTTGACCGGCCGGCCCCGCATAGCGGGAACTCACGTCGATATGGGCGTTTACGAATGTTTGGCCATCACGCCGACGGCCGGCCGGATTTATGTGAACAAAAACAGCGGCGGCGGAAAGAACGACGGCTCTTCATGGGCCGACGCCACTGTCGAACTCGCCGACGCCCTGCTTTATGCGGGAAAACATCCCGGCGTAACGGAAATATGGACGGCGGAAGGCGTTTACAGGCCGCTCTACAACGCAGACGGCGATTGCAAGGACGGCGGACGCAACAATGCCTTTGTGATGGCCGACGACGTAACCGTTTACGGCGGATTTGCCGGTACGGAAACCGTATTGACGCAACGCAACGCAACGGCGCATCCGACAGTCCTTAGCGGCGACGTCGGCATTCCCAATGTCGCCGCCGACAATGCCTTCCATGTAGTGATTTTCGCCGGACTATCCTCGGCGGCCGGCTTGGACGGCGTGACCGTAACGGGCGGCAACGCCGACGAAATCGGAAACATGACCGTCAACGGACAGACCGTTGAGCAAAACAAAGGCGGCGGCGTTTATTCCGACG
>JAIRLS010000113.1 GCA_031259205.1 Bacteroidales bacterium
CTGCCGGCAAGGTCAGGCTGCCGGTCAAGCCGTTACAGCCGGAAAATGCATATTCCCCAATGGAAATTACCCCTGCCGGCAGGTTCAGGCTGCCGGTCAAGCCGCTACAGTCAAAAAACGCAGATGCTCCAATGGCCGTTACCCCCGCCGGGAAGACGAAAGTCTGCAAGCCGGTACAGTTTTGAAGCGCGTTGTCCGGCAGGGCGTTTCCGCTAAGGGTCGCCCCGCTCAAATCCAGTTCTTGCAGGGTAGCGGCCATATTGGAACGGATATAGGTAAAGTCGGTGGTCGCCATTGCGCCGCCGGTAATTTTCAGGGAAGCAACGTCGGAGAGGAGGTTTCCGGCAAGCGCGGTGGCCAGTTCCGTCTGTACATCCGAGCCGGTAATGTTGATCGTGAAAATACCTTCGCTTATATTGGTAAAATCGCTCCACTGCGTCGCCGCGCTGTAAGCGCTCAGCGAACCGGCAGGCACATACAGGGTGTCAGCGGCGGCGTTCCATCCGTCGAAAACATTACTTCCCAAGGTCGGCGGCGTAGGGTTATGGGCATAGATAGCAGTGAATCCGTTACAGTATCTGAACGCATAATATCCAATGGAAGTCAGCCCCGCCGGCAAATTCAGGCTGCCGGTGAAGCCGCTACAGCCGTAAAACGCTTCCGCTCCAATGGAAGTCAGCCCCGCCGGCAGGGTCAGGCTGCCGGTGAAACTGCTGCATTCTCTAAACGCACTATCTCCAATGGAAGTCAGTCCCTCCGGCAGGTTCAGGCTGCCGGTCAAGCCGCTACAGCTTCTGAACGCATAATCTTCAATGGAAGTTACCGTAGCGGGGATGACGTATGCTCCCGTTTTTCCGGCAGGACAAGCGACCAGCACGGTTACCGTCTTGTTGAACAGTACGCCGTCCGCAGAAGAGTAGGCCGTATTGCCTGCGTCCACCGATATGTCGGTTAGCCCGCTACAGTCGGAAAACGCAGATTCTCTAATGGAAGTCACCCCCGCCGGCAGGTTCAGGCTGCCGGTCAAGCCGCTACAGCTTCTAAACGCCTCATATCCAATGGAAGTCAGCCCCGCCGGCAGGTTCAGGCTGCCGGTGAAGCTGCGACAGCCCAAAAACGCACCATCTCCAATGGAAGTCAACCCCGCCGGCAGGTTCAGGCTGCCGGTCAAGCCGCTACAGCCGTCAAACGCATAAAATCCAATGGAAGTTACCGTGGCGGGAATGACGTATGCTCCCGTTTTTCCGGCAGGACAGGTGACCAGCACGGTTCCTGCCTTGTTGAACAGTACGCCGTCCGCAGAAGAGTAGGCCGTATTGCCTGCGTCCACCGATATGCCGGTTAGCCCGCTACAACTGGAAAACGTACCAGCGCCGATTGAAGTCACTCCCTCCGGCAGGGTCAGGCTTCCGGTGAATCCGCTACAGCCTCTAAACGCATAACCTCCGATTGCAGTCACTCCCGCCGGCAGGGTCAGGCTGCCGGTGAAACCGCTACAGCCGGAAAACGCATCCATTCCAATGGAAGTTACCCCCGCCGGCAGGTTCAGGCTGCCGGTGAAGCCGGTACAGTCGGCAAACGCATAAGTTCCAATGGAAGTTACTCCCACTCCAATGATAAGCGTATGCAGACTGCTGCGGTAAGTATGCCATGGCGAGACGCCATAGCTATAATTCGCCATGGCGCCGGCGCCGTCGATGTAGAGGGTGGCGCCGTCGATGCGCCACGTGCAGTCGCCCGTTGTTCCGCTGTCCTGCGCGTGGGCGGCGGCGGAAAGGAACAGACCCAGCGCAAGGGTACAAAAAAGATGATTTATACGTTTCATGATGTTTAGATTTTGACCACTGATTTTGACCACTGATTAAACTGATTTTGACCACTGATTAAACAGATTTTAATGATTTTACTGATTATATAGAATATAGATTAGACAGATTTAATTTTCAATTTTTTAGACGCACGCCGAGACGCACGCCGAGACGCACGCCGAGACGCACGCCGTGCGTCTCTACAGAATGAACCCTTTTACCTGTCTATTTCCGCTCCGGTGTCGCCCTGTTGGAGCATCCATTTTTTTAATTCGGCTTCCATAGCGGATATTTTTTCGGCATATTGACTGTCGCCGGCAAGATTTTTCAATTCCCAGGGATCGGCGGCCAAATCGTAAAATTCCTTTTCGGGACGGCGTACAAACCGGTTCACAATACTTTGTGCATAAGCGTTGGCGCCGGCGCTTTCTATCCAGCTTGCCCAAACTTGCTCCCTGTCCTTGACGTTCATCATGTGTTTTTCAAAATACGGCGCGTCGGGCGTTAAATTGACGATCAGTTTGTAACGTTTGTCCTGAATGCTGCGGATGGGGTAAGCTGTTCCTTCGGGGATATTGTTGTGGATACCGTAGGCGTATTCCCTGTGTTCCCTGTTTTTGCCGGAGAGGATTCCGGCGTAGCTTTTGCCGTCAATGCCGTCGACAGGTTTTCCTCCGGCAAGTTCTATCAGGGTAGGCATAACGTCTTCATATTGAACGATGGCGTCCGTCGTTGATCCGGCTTTGACCATTTTCGGGTATCGCACGATTAATGCGCTGTGTTGTCCGTAGTACCAGCATGTCCATTTGCCGAACGGGAATTGGGGGCCTTGTTCGCCCAGAAACATCACCAGCGTATGGTCTAATTGGCCGGTTTCTTCCAACAGTTGCATTATGGCGCCTGTTTGTTCGTCCAATACGCCTATTTCCGCGAGAAAGTCGCGGTATAACTTGCGGGTTGGCTGATTGTCCACGAAAATGGGGGGTAAAACCAGTTGATCGGGATGGATATTGTCCCGGTTGCCTTCCGTCCATGGCACATGCGGATGGGTGCTGCAAACGAAAAGGCAATAGGGCTGACTGTTGCGGGTGATAAACTCCCTGACGCCTGCGGTCGTATAAGGCGCCGCCGGATATACGCAATCTGTTTCAAAGCCGGCCACTTCCTCGAAAGTGAAGACATGGCGGGGTTGTGTGTGGCGTTTGCCTGTGCGTCCGACCCTGTATCCGATTTCCGGAAGATAATGGGTGATGCTTTTGATATGATGAAAGGAGGTTTTGTGATTTTGATAGGAGCCGTGCCTTACCGGATACAGGCCGGTGTACAGCGACGCCCTGATGGGTACGCTCATAGCGCATGATGCGTAATTGTTGGTAAAAATCATGCCTTCCCGTGCCAGCCGATCGATATGGGGAGTGCTTATGTTTTTTCCGCCGTAGCAGGAGAGTTCTCCTGTGGCCAGATCGTCGGCAATGATGACGACGATATTGGGCATTGCCGGAGTTTTTGCCGGTAGCGTATGACTGCCGGCAGCCAGCGCCGTTGTTGTGCCGAACATCAATAATTGCGGCACGTTATTGCGAAGAAAGAACCTGTTGTTTTGCATATCCTAACTTTATCAACTTTTAATTTATTATCTTATATATCCGGAATTTTCCTTTTTTGCCTGTTCGTTTCACGAGTTCCATTTAGGCAGTGATCCGGTTGGTGGAGAGGGGCAGGGGGAGGCTGCTGCCGTTAGTATCCACAATCTCATGTATGGGAATCCTCCCAGAGATTTCCTGCATATCCCCCTCCGGAAAAACGATAAAATATTCATTCATAATATGACTTTGATATATTACTCTTTTTCACTTTTCCATTCATGGGGAGCCACAAATCCTTTTCGGCCTTCGTTGAAGGGCGCTATTTTGACGTTGGGTTCCATGGCGTCAAATTGTTCCGTTATTTTTTGCAGCCGTGCGGCTTCCTGCGGATGGTCGGCAACGGCATTGGTTGTTTCCCGCGCATCGTCGGGATAATATGCCAAAAAAGCATTTTTGAGGTTCATATTGTCATTTTTACCGGGCAGGATAAGTTTATAGTCTTGGTTTACCGTAGCGCCGCATCCCAGATAAAGATCTCTTTCGATCTGTTGCTGTGCGCCGGTCAAAACGGGAAGTATACTGACGCCGTCCAGCGGGCGGTGCGGCGTTGTTTCAATTCCCAGAACGGCTCTGATGGTAGGAACAATATCTACAAATCCGGTTATCTGGTCGATTTGACGGTTTTGTTTGAATTGTGCCGGACAGGAAATAAGGGCAGGTACCCGCAGACCTCCGTCCCACTCTTGGAATTTGTGGCCTTTCAGAGGCAGGTTGTTTCCTCCGCCATTGGGTTCGGCGCCGTTATCGCTGAAAAAAACGACCAGCGTGTTTTGGTCAATCCCGTTTTTGCGAAGCGCTTCCAGTATTTTCCCGATGCCTCTGTCCATGCAGGTGACCATGGCCGCATAAAGGGCTTGTTTTCTTTCTTTTTCCGGAAGATTTTCAATATTGTCGGTATAGAGTGCAATGTCCTCCGGTTTTGCCTGTAACGGCGTGTGAGGCGCATTGTAGGCTACATACAGGAAGAAAGGGGTTTCGTGATAGCGATGAATACATTTTACGGCTTCATCCGTGATGAGGTCGGTGGAATAGCCCTGGTCGCAGGAGCTTTCCCAATCGTTGTGCCAGTCTAACTGTTTTTCTCTTTCGTGGGAAAAATAGTCGATGGCTCCGTTCAGATGTCCGTAGAAATGTGTAAAACCGTTGGCCATGGGATGGTAGGCTTTTCGGGAATGTCCCAAATGCCATTTTCCGATGATGGCTCTGTTGGGATAACCGGCTTTTTCGAGTATTTCGGGCAGGATTTCCTCCTCCGGGTCAAGCCCGAAGTCGCGCCAGGGCGGGATGACGGTAGTTCTGATTCCCAACCTGCTCGGATAACGTCCGGTCATCAGTCCTGCCCGGGTAGGCGAGCTTATCGGAGCCGTATAGAAGCGGTTGAGTTGTATGCCTTCTTCGGCGAGCCTGTCCAAATGGGGCGTCAGGATGGGGCTTCCGTGAAAGCCGACATTAGCCCATCCCAAATCATCGGCCAGGATGATAACAATGTTCGGGCGGGATGGTTGCGCATACAGTCCGGAGGAGAGTGCGATCAGAGGTAAAGAGATTTTTAGCGTATTCACAGGTTTAAAATTGAGGGTTACGGACGGGGGACGACCATGGTTCTTTTTTCCCATGCCAGATACCGGGCTTCCATTTCGGCTACCTTGTCGGGGTAGCGGTCGGCCAGGTCATGCATTTCGGAACGGTCGTCATTCAGATTGTAAAGTTCCCACCGGGCGGCGTCTTTAGGTTTTACTATTTTCCAGCCTGAGACGTCGATCAGCGCCATTTCGTTAAAATGTTCGAAGCACATTTCCGTGTGTCCTTCCCGTTTGCCTTTGACAAATACCGGTACAAGGCTTTTGCCTTCGTACGGAATGATTTCGTTGTGCCGGTATTCCGTCGGGTAGGTAGCTTTGGAGAGTTCCACGCAGGTGGCCATCACGTCAATGACGTGTCCCGGCTGTGCGGTGACAGCGCCTTTTTTCTGCCGGATGCCTTTAGGCCAGTGGGCAATCATGGGGGTGCATATTCCGCCTTCGTACGCTTTGGCTTTCCAGAAACGGAAAGGCGTATTGGCGACGTTGGCCCAGCGGGCGCCTATGGAGGCGTATGTGTTTTGCGGGCCGGGCAGGATTTCCTTGTTGCGGGGGTAGATGATTTTTTCGCCGTTGCGCATCTCGGCCGGCCGGTCATTTTCGCCTCCCGTCATCGACTGACAGACTTCATTGCTGCAACCGTTGTCGGACATGAACAGTATCAGCGTATTGTCAAACGCGCCCGACTGTTTCAGCGCCTGTACGACTTTCCCTATTTCCCTGTCCATCCGGTCGACCATTGCAGCGTGAACGGCCATTGCCCGCGCGTCCCATTCCTGTGTGGGGTTCTCGTCCCAGGCGTCGGTAAACCGGCGTGGAGATAAAAAGTCGCGTGCATTTCCGAAAATCTTCAACTGTTTCATGCGTTCGTATCTTTGCTGCCTGATTTTTTCCCAGCCGACTTTGTAAGTATCTTCATATTTTTTAATGTCTTCGGGCAGGGCGTGAAGCGGCCAGTGCGGTGCATGGTAGGAGAGGTACATGAAAAAGGGCTTGTCGCTTTCCGAAAAGCGGTTGATGTAGGCGACAGCGCTGTCGGACAGGGCGATGGTACTGTAATAGTTGTCGGGTACTTCTTTCACCGGTTCTTCGCCATTGACAAGGCTGAAAGGGTCAAAATAATTGACTACGCCGTAAATAGTTCCGTAAAACTGTTGGAATCCGCGATAAGTCGGATAGTTTTCTTTGGGGGCGAACGTGTCGTGATACACCTGATGCGCCAGCCATTGTCGCTGGTCGTTGCGTAAGGGCGTTTCGGCGACATGCCATTTTCCTGCCATTGCGGTTTGGTACCCTGCCGAGGCAAGCACTTCGGCAATGGTTACTCCGTTGTGTGTCATTGTACCGCGATAACCGGGCTGACGGGCGTCGAAGGTCATGCGTCCTATACCGGCCTGATGCGGATATAATCCGGTCAACAACGAGGCGCGCGTAGGGCAACTGCGGCTGGCGTTATAAAAGTGAGAGAATCTCAATCCGTTATTTGCCAGCGCGTCGAGGTTGGGGGTTTGTATTTCCCCGCCGTAGCAACCCATATCCGAGTAGCCCAGATCGTCAGCCAGAATGATCAGGATGTTGGGACGGTTATCGGGTTGGGTTTCGGGTTGGCCGGCCGTCGCAAGACAGGTGGTTGTCATTCCGGCAACGGCGGTGGATACGGTTTTCAAACGAATATTCATTTTATCGGGATATAATGATAGATGATTAAAATTTTTGTACTTCGTCGGGGCCGGGTACGGCGTATCTTTGATCTTTTGCACGAACGGAGACATCTCCGTTTTCCATGATTTTTACTTCCAACGGGACGATGGTAACGCCCTGTTCATTGATGGTTTGCGCTGTTTCGCTCAGGTCTTTGGTTTGGATATCCTTGCCGTCCAAAGGGGAAACGTTTGCATTGAAAAATGCCGTACACCACCAACGGCCTTCCTTGTCTTGAAAGGGAGTTCCATGTCCGAGGAACCGTCCGGCGAAACGGCGTTCGCCATAGGGACCGCCGACGGAATCGGCCGTGCAGTAATACAAATTGTAGGAACCCTGACGGGGGCGGTCGGTTGACCACGCTGTGCCGAAATGCACGTATTTTTTGCCGATTTTCCGGATGGTAGCTCCTTCGTGGCC
This sequence comes from Bacteroidales bacterium, assembly GCA_031259205.1. Lineage (GTDB taxonomy): Bacteria > Bacteroidota > Bacteroidia > Bacteroidales > UBA4181 > JAIRLS01. The sequence goes on from JAIRLS010000113.1 coordinate 7,156, forward strand.
TATGATTCGGTTGCTTGGATCTATGCGTTTGGGCGGGGCTGCCAGCCCTCCGAATTGAGGTTTCAAGGGAGCAATGAAAGTATTTCCCCATGTCAGGTACCATTTTCCGTCGTCGTCGCGGAAGAGGGACGGATCGTGTTTCTTCCGCATGTCGTCGCCCATGGGGAACTCATAGACGCCGCTCGATAAACCGCCTTTCACCACAACAAGATTGGCGCCGTCCCTGAAAGGGCTTGGGGAAGTGTGGACAAATATCCGGTCGCCGTCCGCGTCGTATATTTCGGGCGCCCACAACAGCCATTCCTTATCCCCGCTGCCGGGGTCGGCAAACGTTTCGGGACTGATGTTTTTCCAGTAGCCGTTTTCCAGCGAAAAAGGTTCGCCGAGATATTCCCAGTCGGCAAGATTGGCGCTACGCCATACGCGGATTTTATAACCTACAATGCTCTTTTTTAACCCTATTTTTTGTGAGAAAGGCGTCAGCCCCAAGTTGTATTTATCCGAGTCTTCGCGGGGATCGCCGGGGTTGGGCGTCGTTCCCGTCAGATAATAATAGCCGTCCGTAGAAAGATAGATATAGGGGTCGCGAATCCATCCGTCTTTGATGTGTACGGCATGTTGATGTTGCCTGATGGCCTGCAACAGATTTCTGTTTTGCGTGTTTCCTCCCCGTTTTACCTGATGTTCGAGCGCTTTTAATTCCGTTTCCTGTCCGGCGTCGCCCTGTTGCTTCATCCACTGTTCGAGTTTTTTCCTCATGGATTGAATTACTTTGGCCGATTTCGGGTCATCGGCAAGGTTGTTCATTTGGAAAGGGTCTTTGATTATGTCGTACAATTCTTCTTTGGGGCGTTGGCAGTAACGTTGTACCTGCTGTTGTGCAAAATTGTCCGTTTTGGCCTTTTCTGTCCACGACGCCCACACAGCGTCGTTTTTTTGGGTGGAAGCACACCGGAAGGTCATGTCGGGCGTAAGGTTCAGGATGTATCTGTATTTGGCGTCACGGACGGAACGTATGCCGTAATAATCCGGTCCTGCAATGATGCCTCTCGACGTTTGGACGGCATAGGCGGCATCTTTAAATTTTCCGGTTTTTCCGGTGATGACCGGGAGAAAACTTTTCCCGTCCAGGTCGTTGGGCTGTTTTCCGCCTGCCATGTCGATGATGGTAGGCGTCACGTCCACGTATTCGCATATAGCGCTGGTCTTGCTTTCCGGCCGGACAACGCCTTTCCACCGTACAATGAAGGCCGTTTGCAATCCTGCGTCGTAGCATGTCCATTTGGCAAACGGGAAGGAATGTCCCTGTTCGCTGGTGAAGATAAAGACGGTATGATCGGTCAATCCGTATTTTTCGATCAGAGCGTCGACTTTGCCGACGTCGCTGTCCAATTGATTGATTTCTGCAAGGTAGTTGGCATACTTGTTCCGTGTTTCCTCCGTATCGACCAGTGTCGGCGGCAAAGTCAGCTTTTTTGCGTCGAACAGGGAACGGTCGCCGCGTGTCCACGGCGAATGCGGGTCATGCGAGGCGACATACAGGAAAAAAGGCTGATTTTTTGCTTTTGCATCGGCAATAAACGGTTCTATTTTTGCCGGATCAACATGGTCTTCGTTTTCGCCGAGATATTCGAAGGGGAAAGCGCTCAGCGGAGCGATATGTCTTTTGCCTTGCAGCGCCACGCGATAGCCGGCGTCTTTCAGATATTGCGGAAGCGTTTTGACGCCTTCCCCGATAAAGGTGTGATTGGGATAAGCGCCCGATCGCACGGGATACAGGCCTGTTAACAGACAGTGTCGCGTGGGGGAACTCATGGCGGTGGACTGGAAAAAGTTGTTGAACTTCAGCCCCTGCTGCGCCAAGCGGTCGATGTTGGGCGTTACCGCATCCGGACTTCCGTAGCAGCCCAAGTCAAGCATCCGGCAATCGTCGGCAATTATCAGGACGATGTTCGGGCGTTCGTCGCCTGCAAAGGCCGGATTCGCCCCTGCCACCGTCAAGGCAAGCGCCGGATAAAAAAGTTTCCGGGTGTTGTCTGCTGTCTTTTTCATTTCAAATTGATATTATGTTAGAATTGAAATAAAATGCTTTTTTAAATTTAAAAAATTGTCGAAAGAAAAGGTACCGGTTTCTTGTTCGTTATATTTCATGATAATGATCATTACTTGTTTACAAATTCAATGTCCATGGATGCTCCCGTATCACCCTGTTGCGACATCCATGTTTTCAACTGTTGTTCCATTTCGGCTATCCGTTTGGCGTGTTTCCCGTCGGAAGCGAGGTTGTTCATTTCCCACGGGTCTGCCTGCAAATCGTAAAATTCTACGGCGGGGCGGTGTACATACCGTTCGATCATTGCCTGGGCATGTGAATCCGTTTGGGCGGCTTCCTTCCATGTTTTCCACACGCCGACCGGATTGTTCACGTTCATCAGGTGTTTTTCGAAATAGGGCTTTTCCGGGGAAAGGTTTACAATCAGTTTGTAACGTTTGTCCCGTATGCTCCGCACGGGGTAGGCCGTTCCTTCGGGAATATTGTTGTGGATGCCGTAAATCCACCGGCGATGGGTTGTTTTTTTCCCGAGAAGGACAGGCAAAAAACTTTCGCCGTCAATATCGGCGATGGGGTTTCCGCCGGCAAATTCCACCAGAGTGGGCAGGACGTCTTCGTATTGGACGAGTGCGTTTGAGGTTGTTCCTGCCTTGATTTGTCGCGGATAGCGTGCTATCAGAGCGCTAAATTGCCCGTAGTTCCAGCATGTCCATTTTCCGCCGGGAAACTGCGGCCCCTGTTCGCCCAGAAACAGGATCAGGGTATTGTCCAACTGCCCTGTTTCTTCCAGCATTTTCCATACGGCGCCGACCTGTTCATCCAACTCTTTTACCTCTGCCAGATATTTACAGTAAATTTCGCGGAAGTCTTTGGAATCTATCAGATGGGGAGGGAGCAGCAGCCGGTCGGGGTCGATGGCGGCAGGGTTGCCTGCCGTCCACGGGGCATGAGGCAACGTGCTGCAAACGAAGAGGCAAAACGGCTGTTTTTCATTGAGGATACGGAGTTTGATGCTATCCGTGCTGTAATCGGCCGACCGTTTGACGCAATTCGGTTCAAAGCCCGGAATGTCTTCAAACGGATATACGGAACGGGGCGTAGTGTGCGTTTTTCCCGTTCGCCATACCCGGTATCCTGTTGGAGGGAGATAATGGGCGATGCTTTTGATATGGGGGTAGGTGCTTTTGTGGTTTTGGAAAACGCCGTGTCGCGCCGGATAAAGACCGGTGTACAGGGAAGCCCTGATAGGCACGCTCATGGTGCACGAGGCGTAACAGCCGGTGAAACGCACTCCCTCCCGTGCAATCCGGTCAATGTTGGGCGTGGAGATGTTCCTGCCTCCGTAACAGGCGATTTCGTGGGAAGCCAAATCGTCGGCCATAATTACGACAATATTCGGCTTTATGCCTGTTTGCGCCTGCAAGCATGACGTAACCACCGTCATGGCGCTTATGGAAACCGACCGTACTACCTTATTCATATATGTACCGTCATTCTTCGATTCTTAACTTTACATTGTCCACCCAGCAGACGCCTTCCGTATGGCCTGCATAAAAGACCAACTGGTAGTTTCCGTTTTCCTTGATGCGTATGTTTTTAAATTCCGCCTCTTTTATGTCGGGGGTAAGCGCAATGGTTTCGTCTAATTCTTTTTGCTGTGGCCGGTTTACTTTTTCCAGACGGAAGATGAGGCTGGTGTTCCGGTCGGCTTTGGCCGAAAAGCCGATGTGCAGTTTTTCGTCCTTGCGCAGGTTCACCACCCATTTCATCTGGGCGGAGGCTGGTTTTTCGCCTTTTTTTACCACCTCAATTTTTGCCGTGTTTTTACCGGAGATCACGTTTACCGTGTCGATGGAGAAACGGACTTGCGCGTCATCCCTGCATATCAGGTTCCAATCACCGAAATAATCGTCAAATTCGCCGTTGATGATGCGTTTGTAAGCTCTCTGCCGTTCGCCGTATGTACGGGTATCGATGGGGAACACGCCGATATCCTGCGCCCATTGGGTCCATGCGGCAAACATGCGTTTCGTTCTTTCCGGGTCGGTTTTCGACAGGTCGTTCATTTCCGTCGGATCGGCTTCCATATCGTACAGTTGGACGGAGGCAGCATCAAAAGGGTCGCCTTCTTTTGTTTTGGTAACGATTTTCCATTTGCCGTCGCGCAGGGCGATGTTTCCTTCATGTTCCCAGCAAGTTGTGCCTCTGCCGGTTCGTTGTCCCGAAAAGTTAGGCGTCAGGCTGACCCCCTGCATGGGGGTGATTGCATGTCCCTTGCTGGTTTCGGGATAGGTCGCTTTTCCGACTTCCGCACAGGTAGCCATGATGTCGGTCAGGTGTCCGTATTCATCTACGAAGGTATTGTTCAGTTTTTTGCTGATCCCGTTCGGATAGTGGACAATCAGCGGGGTAGCGATTCCGCCTTCGTTGGTATAATGTTTGTATTCCCGGTAGGGGGTGCTGCTCAGATTGGCCCAGTTGATACGATAGCTTTCGTAGGTATCTTCCTTCCCGTCCACGTCTTTTCTTTGTCCGCCGCTGACATGTTCCGCACAGGCGCCGTTATCGCACAGGAACATGATCAGGGTATTTTCCAGTTGTCCCTTATCTTTCAGCGATTGCACGATACGTCCGATGCCTTGATCCATGGCGTCTATCTGAGCGGCATATATGGCCATTCTCATGGTAAACTCCTGTTGCTGTTCCGTTGAGAGGCTGTCCCATGCGGCAACGGCTTTATCGCGGGGCGAGAGGACGGCGTTTTCGGCGAACAGTCCCATTTTTTTCTGGCGTGCAAAGCGTTCTTCACGGAGAATATCCCATCCTTTTTTGTACCTGTCCCTATATTTGTCGATATCTTTTTGCAAGGCGTGAAGGGGCCAGTGGGCGGCGGTGTATGCCACATAGATGAACAGCGGCGACTGCCGGTAATTGTGGCGGTTGATGAAGGCGGTTGCGCTGTCGCTGATGGCATGGGTAAAATAGAATGTCCCGTCGTCGGGTGAAACGCCCTGTTCGTTGTCGTTGGTATAGTGTACTTTGAAGTAGTTCGAAGCGCCGCCTGTGATGCCGTAGAAGCGGTTGAAACCGCGCTGGAGAGGCCAGTTGTCTTTCACCATGCCTTTGTTTTGGCGGTCGCTGCTTACGTGCCATTTACCGCTCATGCAGGTGGTGTATCCTGCTGTTTGCAGCACATCGCCGAAGGTAACGCATTGCCTGTTCAAATATCCCTGATATGGCGGCCTTTGCAGGTCGGCGGCGGCCATCCAGCCCATTCCGGCCTGATGCGGATACAGTCCGGTCAATAAGGATGCACGGGTGGGGCAACTTCGGGCGCAGTTATAAAACTGGCGGTAGCGCAGGCCGTTTTGCGCCAGCCGGTCGATGTTGGGCGTTTCTATTTCTCCTCCGTAACACCCCACGTCGGAATAGCCAACATCATCGGCTAAAATAACGATAATGTTGGGGCGTTCCGCTTTCCGGCTCCCGGCGTTGCTGCACGAACTTACCGATACGACAAGCGTTGTCAGCGGCAAAATGTGATATACTTTTTTCATTGTCTGATATTAATTATGGTATTAGGAATGAGCAGGAAAACCGTCCCCGTCGTACAGCGACGAGCCGGATTCGTACAGTCCTCTATAAATGCAGCGTCCCGGACATTCCACAAAATTACCGTAGATCATCCTGTCAATCCGGTCTATTTGCCGTTCAATGTCGATTTTGATACGCGCTTTTTCGCTTTGTCCGCAAATGACGCTGCATATCTCGATACATACCGTCAGTATCGAAAGAGGTTTTTTCATTTCGTATTTAACGAATTACATATTTCCCGATTGATCTGTTTCAACCGGTTTTCTTCAAGTTTGATGACTTTCCGGTCGTAGGTCATCAAGCCGTTTATTTCAATTTCCACATCTGTGGTTTGCGTGTATACGGCAGCGGAGAATCCTGCCTTGATTAAGGTTTTCAACTGTTCGCCGTATTTGACGTATTCATCCGTCACTTCCCGCGGGCTGTTAAACTGCACATATCCCCAGTTGCGATTGGGTTCCCAGCTATGTTCCTTGATGACGAGGCCGATGCCGCCGTATTCGCCGAGTACGGTGGCTCTTTGCGCATCATAGAGGTACAGGGCGGGGGCGGGGTAGTTGTGCAGGTCGAGAATGTCGCCGCAGGTATAGTGGTTGCCGCCGCTGGCGGGATTTACCAGCCGCGACGGGTCATATCCTTTCGTCCATGCTGCGATGTCCTGTGTTTTGAATTGTCCCCATGCTTCGTTGAACGGCACCCATACGCCGATGCAGGGGTAGGAATACAGTGCGTCGATGATTTCTTTCCATTCCTTGCGGTAATTTTTTTCGGATTCCTCGTTGCGGGACAGTTCAACGCCGTCAAAGTATTTTTTGCTTTGCCATTGGGGGGATCTGTCGCCGCTGGGCATATCCTGCCACACGATGATGCCGGCCCTGTCGCAGTGGGTGTACCAGCGTGCAGGCTCTACCTTGACGTGTTTGCGAATCATGTTGTATCCGAAATCTTTGGTTTTTACGACGTCATAGGCCAGCGCCTCGTCGGTGGGCGCGGTATAAAGACCGTCAGGCCACCAACCCTGGTCGAGCGGGCCTAACTGGAACAGATCTTTGTTATTCAACCGAAGTCGCACGATTCCGTTGGCGTCGCGGGCGGTGGAAAATTTCCGCATGGCGGCGTAACTTTTCACTTCGTCGGATGTTTTCCCGTTGTGGATGAGCTTCACTTGGAGGTCATAAAGGAAAGGATCGTCGGGCGACCACAATTTCATGCCGGCTATGCGGATTTCAACGGCCTGTCCGTTGATGGCTTTACCGGAAGCTACTGTTTTCCCGCCATCCGAAACGGTCACTTCCACCACGCCTTCGCCGTCCGGCAGGTTAGTTTTTGCTTCTACCCGTAAAGTCCGGCTGTCAATATCCGGAGTGTTTTTCAGGCAGGAGATGTACCGGTCGGCAACGGGTTCCAGCCACACCGTTTGCCAGATGCCGGTGACGGAGGTGTACCAGATGCCGTGCGGATTGTTTACCTGTTTGCCTCTCGGTTGAAAACCTTCGTCGGACGGATCCCACACTTTCACTGTCAGCCGGTTGTTGTCCTTTTGCAGGGCAGGAGTAATATCGAAGGTGAAGGGGGTGTAGCCGCCTGTGTGCTCGCCGGCTTTAACGTCGTTCACCCATACATCGGCTTTCCAGTCCACTGCGCCGAAATGCAACAAAACTCTTTTGTTTTTCCATGTCGCCGGAATAGAAAAACTGCGACTGTACCACAGTACCTTGTCTTTGCCTGCTTTCTTCTGCACTCCCGAAAGAGAGGATTCCACGGCAAACGGCACTAAAATTTTCCCGTCCGGCTTTTGGTAGTCATTGTCTGCCGGAAGAATGGCGTAATCCCATAATCCGTTCAGGTTTACCCATTCCTGCCGCTCCATGATCGGACGCGGATATTCGGGGAGAACGCTGTTTACATTGATCTCATCCGCCCATTTGGTTTTAATCTTGTCGCCTGCCGGCTTCCATTGCGCCGACGCCGATAACGAAATACTTGCTGTTAATGTGAGAACGCACAATCTCCTTACAGGGAGGAAAACGGTTTGATTTTTTATTATTTTTTTTGTCATTATTATTTAATTATATTTATTTTAATTTAAAATGTATTATTTAGATGCACATGTTGGCATTTGGTTTAAATGCCGATGGCAAAAATAGTGATTTTATTTTATTTCACGACTCCGACAGACCATTAATTTGACATTGTTATTTATTAAGACAACGAACGACGCCTGTATGATAACAAGCCTTTTGAAAAAAATGAATGATGAATGGCTTATTTACCTGTCGATGGTTGAAAACCATGATAGCGGCGGTTGACCGGTAAGCCGTACTGGAACAGGGCGGCAGCGCCCAATGGGTCTGTACGGCGTCACCTGTGGCGCGTTTGGGGAGGTAAGGGAAAAAACCGCGTTACCATTTCACAGCGATATAGGTTAAGGTGGATATGCTGCTGAATTTGTGGTAGAGCGTGTGGAAAAATTGGTCTTCGTAGGTCATACCCAAGCGGAAGGTGCATCCTGTTTCGCAAGTGATGCGTTTACCGGTGTTGATCTCGGTTCCGAGGCAAGTATAGACGGAGATGTTCCACCGTGCGATTTTGTCGGTGACCCGGTCGGAGGTTTCATCCAGCAGGTCGTTGGGGGCATTTTCGAACTCCCACTGATAGTAATTGTCAGCGCGGGCAAAGAAATTGAAGCCGAAAGAAGGGCCTGCGGAAAAGAACGGTTTTAGCGGGCTATTATCAACAGGCAGCAGGAAACGCATGGTAAGGGGAAGTTCAATGGTATGGATGGTGAGATTGGTACGGTACAGTGTTTTCCCGATTTCGGGAATACCAAGCATTGCGTCCCCTTTGGCATAGAAAAGACGGGGGGTGAGCATTGCGCCTCCTTTGTGGGTATATTCGGCGGAAAAATGCAGCGCCCACCTCTCTTTGAACATGTATTCCGCCGTTCCTCCCACGGTGAATGTAATACGGCTGTTGCCCAGCATGTATAGATGGTGGTGTGTTAGCCAGGTGGTTCCGGCGCCTGCTTTCACTCCCAACCGTAAAGCTTCCTTTCCGGCAGTTTTACCGCCGGAAAGAAGAAGCAGCAGGAGGAGAAAGTATTTCCGTCTGTTCATCACTGTCCGACCATGATATCGACCGTCCGCAGGTATCGGCCATTGGTTTTGACAATACTTGTTCCGGTAAGGTATTGTCCTTCGACAAGCGTTTCGTGCGCCTGTAACGTGTAAGTAAGTTCGACCGGCGTAGCGGGAATGGTAAACCGGAAACTTCCCTGTTCATCCGTCGTCACGGGTTGCATCAGTTTTCGGGAGGCGTAGCTGACCGCTTGTGGGCGAAATTGTTTCAACTCTCCGGAAAAGCCGGAAAAAGCGGCGTCCATCCATTCGTCCATATCAATGTCGATGCTTACCAGCACATCGGTTACGGGGGATATTCCCGTATATACTTTTCCTTTGATGGATTCCGTCATCTGTGAAAATACCGGAATCACCACTACTTTGTTGAAAGGCGTCGTTTCCTTCGGTTGTACGGATACAACGGCCGTCGTAGAAGGGTATCCTTCTTTCTCTACCTGAAGAATCACGTCGCCCCGCGTTACTCGCAAACAGGCGATTCCGTCGGATAGCGTCACGGCGCTTGCTCCATTGCCGTACGGGATGCTGCCGACAGTGAAACCGCTCATGTCTGCCGTCGGATCCGTGATGTCTTTGAGCAGAACGGTCAGCCCTGCTTTCTGAGCCTCGTTTTTGGCGGCGGCAGCATCGGCGTCGGTGTATATTTCTTTGGCACAAGATATCAGCGCCATAACCGGCAATATACAAATGGCCCGGAATCGGTTTAATCTCATAGATTTTGGTTTTAAAAAACTTCGTGCCTCGTATTGTACTACTTGGCCGGCGGGTATTTTGAATGTTCCGAAGCCCGGCGTCGGCATTACTGTTCCATTGTTTAATGTTACGGCGGGTTGATTTTTCACGGTTTGTGGCTATTTCGTTTTTGTTTTTTTCCCGAACAATGAAAAATGTACATATTCTCTGGGATTTTTGCGAAGGTCGATCAGCAATTTGTCCAGGTCTTCCAGCGAACGTTGCAGGAATACATAGGCGGAATCATTGCGTGCCAGTTGGCCGAGCGTTCCCTGTCCGTTATTGATTCCTTCCAGCAGGGCGTTCAACTGTGTAAGGCTTTGGTTGGCTTTATCGACAGTCATTTTTACATCCGACGCCGTCAATGTTCTTGAAAAAGCCGTCAGATTGGAGATCAGTAAGCTAATGTCTTCATTGTTCTTTTTCAGGTTGGTCGAAACAGATTCGAAGTTGGAGAGAATCAGTCTTATTTTCAGGCGTTCCGAGCTTACCAACTGTTCCAGATTCGCTACGATGCTCCTCACGTTTGCCTGTGTGTCGTCGTCCAGCGTATTTTGGACGGTTTTCAGCGTTAAATTGACGGAATCTATCGTCTTGTCCAGTTTGTGTACGATGGGATCAATCATGTCCATGACGCCCGGCATAACTACGCTTCGCAGGGTATCCCCATTGACAGCCGGCGTACCGCTGCCCAGCATCAGGCCGATGCTTTTTCCTTTCAGCAGCCCGCTGTTCAGCATCACTACCGTATTTTTCGAGATATTCAGTTTCTTCTTTACCGCAATTTCGACCGTCAGACTGTCCAAACGGCCGGAAACAAAATCAATATCGCTGACCAGTCCCACGACCAGACCATTCACATCTACCGTTGCCGATTCCTGCAAGCCTTCCACATTGCTGAAATGGGCGTAGTAGTAATTGTAGGAGGAAAATAAGTTACGCCCTTTCAGAAAATTATATCCCCAAAGAAAAAAGAAAATGATTAGCGTAACGATAATTCCTATCTTATACTCTTTTCTAAATTTCATACTGTTATTTTAGGCTGCAAATATAGCATTAAATTATCAAATTACACACAGACGTAAAAATTGGTTCATTCTTTTTTTGAGGCGCTATCGGTCAACGGACTGTTCCATCCGTGTTTTATTTCCCGCTTTCTTCCCATCTCTCTTAAAAGTCCCGGAGGGACTTGATTTAACCACGAAGTCGCAGAAGTAACACAAAGTGTCCCAAAGGGACTTGATTTTCATAACCGCATGTCAACGACATGCGGATGATCAAACACTACGATTTCTGCCTGAACCGTAAGTTCGACGCAGTCAAAGGCAGGACAAGACAAGTCCTGTCTTTCAGACAGAAGAAGCTACGGACAGGCTTCCGCAGGTCGTTGACCTGCGGTTATGAAAGTTACGTCCTTTCAGGACTTTTTGCATGCCTGAAAAATTTTTTGGAGTTCCCGAAAGATTTTTTGGAGTTCCCAAAATATTTTTTGGAGTTCCCAAAATATTTTTTGGAGTTCCCAAAATATTTTTTGGAGTTCCCAAAATATTTTTTGGAGTTCCCAAAATGTTTTTTGGAGTTCCCAAAATGTTTTTTGGAGTTCCCAAAATGTTTTTTGGAGTTCCCAAAATGTTTTT
>JAIRLS010000133.1 GCA_031259205.1 Bacteroidales bacterium
ACAGACCGCGTGGATATTGCCGACCGGATTTTCCGGGAAATGAAGTACAGGGAATAAAAGCGTCTTTCGACTCATCCGTAACAATTGCCTTAACCCAACTTGGCTTGTCAATCAACGCAACCGTCTTGTAATCGTGAGTATGCGGCAGTGACATATCGTCAATGGGGGCTACGGATTTTTTTTCTCCTACCGGGATTCGACTGTTGAAATTGAAAGGTATTATATGGAGTGTTGACTGGCGCGCGAAAGTTGGCGAATGATCAGCGGTCTTTGTTTTCGAGCTTCATGAGGGTGTAATTATCGTATTCGAAGACAGGATGACGGCTACGATAAGCCGGATTTGCGACAATTTGAAATGCACTCGATTGCGGGTTTAGGTAAAACTAAATGACAACGATTTTATTCCCGGACTTCCGGCAGGTTATTTCCTCTCTTTGCACCTCCTTCGTCGGTCTTGATGGAATAATAATCTCAAAAAACGTTTTTTGAGGAAAAATATCCGCAAATCACCTGTAAATATTATTATCCGTTATATATTTTTGTTTGCAAATAATTTCATGATGATGGAACGTGTATTTTTTTCTTTTTTAATTGTTATAATGATCCCTTTTGTTGCCTTTGCCGGCGACAACCAGCTTACTCGCAAAGAAAAAAAAGCAGGGTGGATACTTCTTTTCGATGGAAACACATTGGCCGGATGGCGGGTTGCCGGCGATTCCGTAATGCAACCGGCCGGATGGAGCGTCGAAGATCATTGCCTGAAGGCGGAATGGAACAGCGCCGGAGGCAATAAAAATATTATTACCCGAAAAGAATTTGCCGACTTTGAATTATCCGTTGAATGGAAAATAGCTCCGGCAAGCAACAGCGGCATCATATATCATTACGGCGATAAATTCACTCAAGCGCCTCCATGTACAGGACCCGAATACCAAATCATAGACGATACGGGATGGCCTGTACCTCTCACAGAGGATCACTTTACAGGGGTCGATTATGAAATGCACCTGCCCAATGCCGACAAACAGTTGAAACCGGTGGGAGAGTTTAATCATACCAAAATCGTTTTCCGGCAAGGACATGTCGAACACTGGCTGAATGGTAAAAAGATACTCGAATTTGAGGCATGGACGCCGGATTGGTATGCCCGGCTGGAAAAAAGCCGGTGGAAAACATCCGGATGTTACGGAATGAATAAGAGCGGAGCCTTTTTACTCCAAAATTATTCAAAAAGCAAAGTCTGGTTCAAAAATATAAAAGTAAAACCGTTATAAATTTATTTTGTTATGAATCGAAAACAATTTCTTGGAAAAATAGTGGGAGGGGGATTAACTTCATTGTTTCTTCCCGATATGTTGGCGAATGTGTCAGGCGAAGAGTCGTGGAATCCTGCCGCAAACGAATCACTTCTCCGCATAGCGCTTGTCGGAAAGGGGAAAATGGGGAGCAGCGATACGCGAACAGCATTGCAGGTGCCCGGCACAAAACTGGTTGCCGTGTGCGACCTGTACGACGCACGGCTTCAAGCCGCCAAAAAGGAATGGGGTGATGATATTTTCATCACTAAAGATTATAAGGAAATCCTCTCCAAAGAAGAGGTGGACGTCGTAATCGTAGGCACTCCCGACCACTGGCACCAACCCATTTGCATCGACGCGCTGAACAGCGGCAAACACGTGTATTGCGAAAAACCGGTTATTCATAAACTGTCCGAAGCAAAAGATTTGGTAAAGGCGCAACAACTGTCAGGTCGCTGTTTTCAGACGGGAAGTCAGGGAATGTCGTCTGTCGGGAATAGAAAAGCGAAACAGTTGCTTGAAAAGGGAGCGATTGGGCGCATCCATCTTGTAGAAGGCGCTTTTACCTCTGCACCGGGAGCCTTAAATAGTTTTAAAGCCATTGCCGATGCGTCGGAAACAACGATATGGTGGCGGCAATTCCTCGGCAACGCCAAAATTATCCCCTTTGATGCACAGCGTTTTTTCTGCTGGCGAAACTGGAGGGACTACAGCACCGGGCTGGGAGGAGATTTATTTGTTCATGTGCTGGCCAGTCTGCATTATATTACCGGCGCCGACGGACCTGAAAAAGTGTATGCCACCGGCGGCATTGACTACTATACGGACGGATCGCGCGACATGCCGGATATTTTGCTGGGATGCCTTGACTATCCGGACAAAAACGGAAAGGGAGCGTTTAAGGTATCGTTGAGTGCAAATCTGGCCGACGGTGTTTCCAAAAAATGGGGCAGCACCAATTTCAGGATCATCGGAGAAGCGGGAACAATGGATGTCGAGTGGGACAAAGTTACCCTGACCATGCACAAGGACGTGCAGGCCTCCATGTTTAACGGATGGCAGCCTGTCGGCGCCACCATTGACGCTCCGGAACAGGTAGAAAGCAAAAAACTCGTATTTTATGAAAAAGACTATCACCATTGTCACTACGACCATTTTTATAATTTTTTCAGTGGCATCCGCAACGGAACACCCATTGACGGGAATGTCCTTTTCGGCGTAAGATCCGCAGCGCCGGCGCTGTTATGTTACGAAAGCTATCTCAGAAAAACGTCTTTGTTCTGGAATACGGACGAATTGAAAATACAAAAAAAGAAATCATAACCATCCCATAGCGAAGGATATTGTCAGACCACTTTTACATTTCATTTGGATATTTTACCGACCTCATCCATAAAATACGAAAATGCATTCTAATAATATTCTTACAATAAGACGATTATACTTATTTTAAATCTTAAGTAATAGCAGAGGATAGTATGATAATATAAATAAACGCTCATTACATAAAGCAATCAATAGCTTCATTATAGACAATTTAATATAAACACAAATGGATCAATCAAAAATTTTAATATTAGCAATGATCGGGTTAGGACTTTTCCCGACAAAAAACGTCAGTGGGCAGGAAAAACTTCATGAAACGGAAAAAATGACGCCCGCTATGTCGGAATTTTGGGATCCGCAACCGGAAGTTGTTGTTCCGGGAAAAAGTTCTATTTCCGCACCGGTGCCTGCTCCGTCAGATGCTGAAATTTTATTTGACGGAAAGGATCTCTCCCAGTGGGAAAGCGCTAACGGCGGAGAAGCCCAATGGCCTGTCGTAAATGGCATATTGACCGTAGACAAGAAATTGGGGAATATTCGCACCAAAAAATCTTACGGAGACTTCCAACTGCACATCGAATGGAAAGAACCTGAAAATATCGCAGGCGATGGTCAAAGTCGCGGCAATAGCGGCATTTTTCTGCAAGGAGTATATGAAATACAAGTGTTGGACAGTTACAATAATCCAACCTATAACGCCGGTTTTGCCGGAAGCATATACAAACAGTTTCCTCCTTTGGTCAATGTCACCAACCCTCCGGGAGAATGGAATATATTTGATATTATTTATACGGCGCCCACGTTTACCAAAAATGGGAAATACCGTACCTCGCCCGCTGTTACTATTATCCATAACGGAGTAGTGATCCAGAACCATACAATCCTTCTCGGCGCTACGGTAAATGTGGGTTTTCCCCGTATAAAAAAACATGGAAACGGACCTGTAGTTTTGCAGGCGCATCGGGACAAAACCGAAACCAACGTCAGTTATAGAAATATATGGATAAGAGAATTATAATTGAAATATAAACCACAAAAACGTATTATTATGATAGACAGAAGAAATTTTATTAAATCGTCATCTGTAATTACTGCGGGAATGGCAGTTGCGCCATTGGCCGGATCATCCGTTCATGTGTCGGCTACCGAAACCGTCAATATGGGACTGATAGGTTGTCGCAACAGAGGAAACCGAGTGATGTCCTATTTTTTGTCCAATCCGGGTGTTCGTTGTTCTGCCGTTTGCGATATTGATCAGGATATTCTCCGGTCGACGGCAGATAAAGTGGCCAAAATACAAGGACGCTCGCCGGATATGTACGACGATTACAGAAAAATACTCGACCGCAAAGACATTGACGCCGTTCTTATCGCTACTCCAGACCATTGGCACTGTTTGCAGTTTGTCGATGCATGTAAAGCAGGAAAGGACATATATGTCGAAAAACCTATTGCCAACAGTATTGCCGAATGTGATGCGATGGTCGCGGCTACCCAAAAATATAACAGGATTGTACAAGTAGGCCAGCAACAACGGAGCAGCGAACATTGGAAAGCAATGGTAGAATACCTGAAATCCGGAAAATTAGGCAAAATCGGGCGAGTACATGTATGGGCGAACTTTAACTATGGCGTAATCTCTACCCTCGTACCTGATTCGGAAGTACCCGAAGGAATCGATTTTAATACCTGGCTGGGGCCGGCTCCCCGGATACCGTTCAATATGCGGAAATACCGTTCGTGGCGTATGTTTTGGGATTATGGAGGCGGATTGATGACAGACTGGGGCGTCCATTTAATCGACATGGCGTTATGGGGAATGGATGTCAAAACTATGCCCCTGTTCACTGTCGCAAGCGGAGGAAATTATCTTTTCCCTGATGGAGCACAAGAAACCTTCGATACTATGTCCGTTACATATCAATTCAAAGATTTTATTGTAGAGTGGGAAAACAATGCCGGTGTGGAAACAGGCCCCTACGGGAAAAATTATGGTTTACTGTTCCGTGGTACCAATGGAACATTGGTCGCTGATCGTACGGACTGGGAAATCTATCCGGAAAAAGACAAGATCCCCGTTGAAAAATTTGTAGCCGACAATAAGGATGCATACAACCATGTAACTAATTTCCTGGATTGTGTGAAATCCCGCAATCCCGTTACGGCATGTCCTGTCGAAAATGGAAGTATTTGCGCCAAATATGCCCACTTAGGAAACATCGGTGCACGAGTGGGCGGAAAAACTTTGGTGTATGACGACCGGACAAAAAAATTTAATATTCCCGAAGCCGGTAAGTATCTTCAGGCAACCTATCGATCCCCGTGGACATTTCCGAAAGTATAACCGATATTTACAAACAGTTTTGACTTGTTTCCGATCTGTCGGTATCAGTTTGAACGGATTTTGAGGCTAAATCTTTGCCATCAAGAAAGTGCCAAGTATGTCAGTACCGGCACTTATAGTGGAAAACTTTGAGGTGTGGGATGCGAAAGAGCACAAAAACCGGCGGATAACGGAGTTCGGGAAAAGAAAGGCCGGATACCGGAAGCACTGTTGGACAAAACAGATACAGTCCTTGACGATTACAGCAATCCGATAGAAATGTTGCGTCACAGTTTTGTATGCAAGGCGGTATAGCTGCGACTGTATCGCCGTCGATACAAAGAGTTGGGAGAAGACCGTCATTATTCCAGCGAATACGATTTAACGTTGCAAGGCGTGAGGATGGTCCCCGAACAGGGACTTTTCTTAACCAGATTTTACTTTTAAATGTAGCTTATATTCAACAATATAGATAAAAATTTTAAATTGTGTTTTCGTTTTTGCACATGTTTTCTGGCAGATACACACACAATTTATTAGTTGCTACAAAAATTAAGCGTAATATATTTGTTAACACATTTTTACATGATATAAATTCAAGTGTTTAGTTGCTACAAAGTAAGGTTTTTTCAGGCATTAAGTTGCTTAATATTAATATTTTACATTATTAGAACCTGTTAAAAAAAAGTTGAAGAAAGTCCTGTAAATCCGGCAGTAGTAGCCCGTATTTAGTCTTAAAGCCAGGACATTTTACTCGCGCCTGAAACGTTTCTGCCCCTTGATGCCGGTACGGGTCGTAAGGCCGACGGTATCAGGCCGGTCAAAAAAAGATTCGGATGCAAAATTAGGATTTCCTGATAATTATCTTCACCTTTGTATTTCTATTTTTAAATTTGATATGAAGAGGATTTTTATCGGTATTGCGCTTGCCGTAAGCTGCATGTCGGCGTCTAAAGCCGAAGAAGGGATGTGGTTGTTGCCGCTGCTGGAAAAGTTCAATATCGGCGATATGCGGAAGATGGGCTGCGAACTGACCGCCGAACAGATATACGACATCAATCATTCCAGCCTGAAAGACGCCGTCGCCATGCTGGGGAATTTCTGCACCTGCGAAATGATCTCCGGCGAAGGACTTGTGCTGACCAACCACCATTGCGGCTATGGCTCCATACAGGAACACAGTACTCCGGAACACAACTATCTGGAAGACGGTTTCTGGGCGAAAACGCGAATGGAAGAAATATCCACTCCCGGTTTGACGGTTACTTTTTTAATCCGTATCGACGACGTTACCGAACGTATCGACAGTGTTTGGAATCCCGACATGACGGAGGAACTGAGGGAAACGCTTATCAAACAAAAAATCGGCGATATTGAGGAAGAAGCCACGCGGGACAACTGGTATAAGGCTTCCGTAAAGAGTTTTTTCGGAGGCAACAGATATTACCTGTTAGTGTATGAAGTGTTTCCCGACGTTCGTATGGTAGGCGCTCCGCCTTCGTCCATCGGAAAATTCGGAGCAGACACCGACAACTGGATGTGGCCCCGCCACACGGGCGATTTCAGCATGTTCCGCGTTTATGCCGATTCCACCGGAAAGCCGGCCGCCTGTTCCCCCGACAATATACCGCTGAAACCGCGCCATCACCTGCCCATTTCGCTGAAAGGCGTCGAAAAAAACGACTTCACCATGATCCTGGGATTCCCCGGCAGCACCGAACGCTACGCCACCTCCTGCGAAGTAAAGCAACTGCTGGAAAACGAACTCCCCAACAGAGTGAAAATTCGAGGTGAAAAACAGGAAATCATGAGGCGGCACATGTCGGCCGATGAAACCGTCAGGCTGAAATATGCCGCAAAATATTCGCAATCAAGCAATTATTGGAAAAACGCCATCGGCATGATGCAGGGCATCCGGCGTTTGAAAGTGTACGACAGAAAGGTCGAGCAGGAACAACATTTTGTACAGTGGCTGGAAGACCATCCCGAACAAAAAACAGTCTGCGGCGAAGCGCTGTCAATGATCGAAGCCGGCGTCGAACAAACCAAAGACTATGAAAAAGTAATGCAGTATGCCATCGAATGTTTCTTTCAGGGAGCGGAACTGATGCTCTTTTCGTTGCAATTCAATCCTCTCCTGACCGAAATGAAAAAGAAAAAACCGGACTACGACAAAATAGCGCTGATCACCGAGCTCTTGAGAATACAGGCCGACGCTTTTTACAAAAACTACGATGCGGCCTTAGACCGGGAAGTAACAGAAGCCATGCTCAAAATCTACCGCGACGACATTGCGCCCGCCTTTCATCCCGCCTTTTACCGCACTGTCGCCGAAAAATACAAGGGCGATATACACAGGTACATGCAGGACTATTCCAAATCCTTCCTTACGGATGCAGAACAAGTGAAAGCCTTCCTGCAAAAACCTTCCGTTAAGGTACTGGAAAAGGATCCCGTTCTGAACGCCGGAAAATCCCTGCGCGACGCCTGCCTGCCGTGGATGGAAGAAATAGTAGCGGCAGAAAACAAAAAAGCGAAGGGACAGCGACTCTACATTACCGGACTGCAAGCCATGCAGCCGGAGAAAAAATGGTATCCCGACGCCAACTTCACCATGAGGCTCACCTATGGATCCATACAGGACTATTTTCCACGCGACGCCGTGTACTACAATTATTACACCACCCTGCAGGGCGTGATGGAAAAGGAAATCCCTGATAATTGGGAATTTACGGTACCCGATCGCCTGAAAGAACTCTACGCCCGGAAAGATTACGCCCCTTACGCCAACCGGCAAGGCGAACTGCCGCTCTGCTTCATCTCCACCAACGATATTACAGGCGGCAATTCGGGTAGCCCCGTCATTAACGGGAAAGGACAACTTGTCGGGCTGGCTTTCGACGGCAATTGGGAAGCCATGAGCGGCGACATCGCATTCGAGCCGGATTTGCAGCGAACCATCAGCGTTGACATCCGTTACGTGCTGTTTATCATCGACAAGTTCGCCGGCGCGAAACACCTGATCGACGAAATGACCATTATCCGCTAAAAAGAAAACGCCATGCCGAAACAACAGGCACGAAACCGAATAAACGTGGTTTACTCCACCAATCCCGATTATCAATACAGGTACGATACGGACGACACGCCGGAAACCCTTCCTCCTTCCCGGCAAAACCTGCGCGTAACGCTCGATCGCAAAAACCGTAGCGGCAAAGCCGTCACAGTCGTCACAGGTTTTACAGGCGCCAAAGACGATTTGGAAACCCTTGCCAAAGAACTGAAAACCAAATGCGGCGTCGGGGGAACAGCCAAAAACGGAGAAATACTCATACAGGGCGATTTCCGTGAGAAAATCCTGCAACTGCTGAAACAAAACGGCTATCCCGCCAAAAAATCCGGCAGTTGAACGCTTCCCCATTAACCCTCTAATTTATCCGTCATCATGAAAACAAAATTAAGTGTAAACATCAATAAAGTCGCCACCATACGCAATGCACGGGGAGGAAATATCCCGGACATTGTGCAGGTAGCGATGGACTGCGAAAAGTTCGGCGCACAGGGAATCACCGTTCACCCGCGTCCGGACGAACGGCATATCCGCTACAGCGACGTGTACGCCCTCCGGCCCTTACTCACCACCGAGTTCAACATTGAAGGCAACCCCACCAGCCGGTTCATGCAGTTAGTGCTGGACGTGAAACCCCATCAGGCGACGCTCGTGCCGGACGCCGCCGATACCCTTACCTCCGACAGCGGATGGGACGTCGTCGCCCATCGCGACCTCCTTACCGACGTCATCAAAGCACTGAAACAGGCAGGCATACGGACGTCCGTTTTCACAGGAACAGACGTCAGGATGATCGAAGCGGCCGCCGCCATCGGAACAGACCGGGTCGAACTGTACACGGGACCCTACGCCCGCCTTTTCCCCATCGACAGGGAAGCCTCCGTCGCGCCTTTCGTGCAGGCTGCCGAAGCAGCCAAAGCCGCAGGACTCGACGTCAACGCAGGACACGACCTCAACCTGACGAACCTCAAATTCTTCATCAAAAGTATTCCCTGCGTCAAAGAAGTATCTATCGGCCATGCGCTCATCTCCGACGCGCTTTACTTCGGATTGCAGCAAACCATCCGGCTGTACGGGGAACAAATCGCGGCCGCCGACAGCGACACGCCATGAACGACCGCATCTGCACGATCATAGGCAATGTCGGCTATGTCGAATGTTTGCAACTGACGGCCTCCTTTCCGCTGGTAGAACTCCGGCTCGACCTGCTGTCCCTTGATTTCGAAAAAATAGAAACCCTGGCCCGGCGGTGCCGGCAATGGGTGGCCACTTGCCGCGAAGGAAAATATACGGAACGCGAACGTACCGTACAGCTCTCCACAGCCATCCGCGCAGGCGCCACCTATGTGGATATCGAATACGAAACCCGCGACGAATACCGCGAGCCGCTGGTCGACCTCGCCCGAAAGTGCGGCTCGCAAGTCATCCTCTCTTTCCACGATTTCGAAAAAACGCCCGCCCTTCCCGAAATGCTGCATATCATCGAACAATCCCGGGAAAAAGGCGCAGACTGGGTGAAAATCGCCGTTACCGCCCACTCTGCCGCCGACGCCGCCCGCGTCATGTCGCTGTACGAACATCATCAACGGATCATTGCCTTCGCTATGGGCGACGCCGGACGGATTACCCGCATCGCGGCGCCCTTCCTCGGCGCGCCCTTCACCTTCGCCGCTATCGACAAAAAACACGCCACAGCCCCCGGACAGTTCACCACACAACAAATGCGAAAAATGTTGATTTAAAACATCCAACCGTACCCCGCCTGCAACGTCGGCTTCCGGCGAGTTCCCGGCGGGGACGCCGAACCGCGTCAACGAAGGCGGCAGATGTTCCCGACACAGGAGAAACTCCATGCCTTTCATTCGTAAAATTTTTTTTCATTATGCGCTTGGAAAACTCACGTTTTTTATGTAGCTTTACGGAGAAGATAATACACGCGCGGCATAACCTGCCTTTAACGGATTTTATTGTTGAATATAGCTTATATTCAACAATATAGATGGAAAATTTTCACCCCTGACATTTCCAAATTTTTACGTAACAGGTATCATACCGGCGCTTTTGAGCAGTTCGGAGGTCTTTTAGGTTGATTCGGTATTATGCCAAT
>JAIRLS010000219.1 GCA_031259205.1 Bacteroidales bacterium
TCCATTTTTTGTTCCACGGTTTTCTGTTCGTGGTTCAGTTCGATGGCTTTCCGGCAGGCTTTGTCGGCTTCGTCCATGCGTCCGGCGACCACCAGCAGTTCGCACAGATGATCTACTATTTCCGGACTGTCCTGTCCGCCGTTCAGTATCGCTTTTTCAATCATGAGAATGGCCTCTTCGATGCGACCTAACTTGTAAAGCACCCATCCGTAAGTATCTAAATAGGTGCTGCTGTTGGGTTCCATGGCGATACATTTTTTAATATACTGTTCCGCCTTATCTAATTTTTCCCCTCTCAACGAAAGGTAATAACTGTAATTGTTTAATACCAGCGGATGATTGGGGGCAAGCATGAGCGCCATATCGAACACATGATCCGATTGGGAATATTTTTTTTGTTCATTGTATGCTTCGGCTAAGAATACCAATGTTTGCAGTTCGACGGCCTTGTCGGATTCTTTTTCTTTTTTCAGACATTCGAGCGTTTTGTTGAGCGAAAGGATGGCCTCATCGGTTTTTTTCAGTAATGATGCGGATAAACCATGAAAAAAGTTGAAAAGATAATGATTGCTGAAATATTCCAGCGCTTTTGCCGACGAATCGAACAGGGTTTGATTGTCCTCCAGGAGATTCAGCACATACAGCAACTGTGTCCATAAAAAGGAATTGGTAGTGACTCTGTTGGTGATAAACAGCAAGTCCTCTTTGGCGGCTTCCAAGTTGTGCCGGCGCAGGTTTCTGTCTGCATTCACCATCCGCACCCTGAAATTGTCGGGATATTTTTCGCACAGCAGGGCAACCATGCTATCCAGCGGCTGGACGTATTTTTGGGCAAATACCGTGTCGGAGGTCAGTGAGAGGTACAGTTCTACTTTCAGGTCGGGATGAATGGCCTTGTTGTCGTACATGCGTTTCATTTCCGACAGTACTTTTTCTTCATTGCCGTAACCTTTGTAAAATTCGATCATCGAGATAAGTCCCAGCGCATTATCGGGATCTTCGTCCAACAGTTTCCGGTAATTTTCCTGCGCTTCCTTCTGTTTGCCCGTTGAGCTGTACATTTCGGCCAGCAGTCCGTAGAATCTCAGTTCGTCGGGAAACTTGTCGATACTTTTTTGCAATACTTTTTTCATATTCCTGACTGCGCCTTTTTGAGCGTATATTTTATAACGGGCAATGGCTACTTCCTTGGTGAATCCGTATGTCTGTTCGACTTTTTTCACTTCCTTCAGGGCTTTTTTGTATTGATTGGTGGCAAGGTACAGGTCGGACAAGTCCATCCGAAGGTCGATATTGTCGGGTTCCAGCGTTACCATGTCCCGGCAGATCATGATGGCGCTGTCTACAAGATCGGATGCGAGATACAGTTCCGAAAGCCGTAGCTTGTACCAAATGTTGCCGGCGTCGAGTTGAACGGCTCGGCGGGCATTTTTTAAAGCTTCTGCATTGTTCTCGATATCCATGTAGATGTCCGACAGGGCGAAAAAAACGGCGGCAGCGTTGGGATTCGCCTCTGTACAGCGCGTTAAGAGGTTGGCAGCGCCGGGCAGGTCGCCCAGCAACTTGAGTTTGTTGCCTTCGATAAAGTCATGTTCGTAATCAAGCCTTTGCTGCTGATCGAAGTTGTCGGGGGGAGCGGCAAGGCAAGAGATACTGCACAGGCGGCAAAAAATAACGAAACAGGATATGAGGTTGAAATAATGCACGTTTCCCAATTTTTAATCTTTTCCGGTGTGTCCGAATCCACCGGCGCCGCGTTCCGTATCTTCCAATTCCCCGGCCGGTTCCCAGTCGACAGTTTCGTAGCGGGCGACAACCATTTGAGCGATCCGGTCGCCATCGCTGATCATGAAATTTTCCTGCGAAAGGTTAATGACGATGACGCCTATTTCTCCGCGATAGTCGGCGTCAATGGTGCCGGGGGTATTGAGCAGCGTGATGCCTTTCTTGAGCGCCAGTCCGCTTCTGGGACGTATCTGTGCTTCGTAGCCTTTCGGCAATGCGATATACAGGCCTGTAGGGACAAGCGTACGTTCACCCGGCGCAAGCGTGACGGGCGACGGCAGGTAAGCGCGTATGTCCATTCCCGCCGACAGTTGCGTGCCGTACTCAGGTAACGGATGTTTGGAACGGTTGACAATATGTATTTTCATGACATTTAAAGAGCAGAGGTGAATTGTTGTAAAAAGCGGACATCGTTTTCAAAATACATGCGAATATCCCTGGTTTCAAATTTCAGCATGGCGATACGTTCAATGCCCATGCCAAAGGCAAATCCGGAATATTCACACGGATCGATGCCGCAGTTTTCCAGAACATTCGGATCGACCATCCCGCAACCCATGATTTCGAGCCATCCGGAATGCTTGCAAAGATTGCAGCCTTTGCCGTTACATGTACACGACACATCCATTTCGGCGGAAGGCTCCGTGAAGGGGAAAAACGAGGGACGAAGGCGTATCCGGGTCTCTTCGCCGAACATTTCCCTTGCAAAGAACATCAGCGTTTGTTTGAGATCGGCGAAAGATACTTCCCTGTCGATATACAAGCCTTCCACTTGATGGAAAATGCAATGTGACCTCGCAGAAATGACCTCATTGCGGAACACGCGCCCCGGCATGATCATGCGAATGGGCGGCGGTGTGCTTTCCATCACGCGAACTTGCACCGATGAGGTATGAGTGCGGAGTACCCGGTCGGGATTTTTCGTAACGAAGAAGGTATCCTGCATGTCGCGGGCAGGATGTTCGGGCGGAAAATTGAGCGCCGAAAACACATGCCAGTCGTCTTCTATTTCCGGCCCTTCGGCGACAGTATAACCTAAACGGTTGAAAATATCGCATATCTCATTGCAAACGACAGATATGGGATGCCGGGAACCTAACGGGATACTGTCGCCCGGACGTGTCAAATCGTTACTTGTTTCCACCTTTCGACGGCTGTCTAGTTCTCCCTTAAAACGCTCGTAAGCGCCGGACAACAGTATTTTCAAATCATTCAGTTGTTGCCCGACTTCTTTCTTCTGCTCAATGGCAACGGTCTTAAATTCCTCGAAAAGCGCGTTTAAATGCCCTTTTTTACTGAGGTATTTTAACCTGAATTCCTCCAGTTCGGCATGATCGATGATCCTGAAATTGCCGATTTCTTCCTTTATCCGCTTGATTTTATTCAACATTTTACTCTACCTTTCAAAAGGCAAATGTATTGATTATTGACGAATAAAAAAAGTTTTCGGAATTATTACAATCTTAAATCCGCAATCCATCATTCGATAGGAAAAAGCAAAGCGCTGGGATAAAATAAATTAACCAATACTGTACAGTTTGAGGAAATTCACCGGTTTTTTGTGATACTAAACTATAAATAATTGAATCTTAAACGATAGTAAAAATACAGAAAGTCGCATTGCGAAAAATACACAAAGCAACACGACATCCTGTCGGCAGGAACGCCCCTTTTGGGAAAAAGGAACGCCCCTTTTGAGAAAAAGAAACGCCCTTTTTGGAAAAAACTTTTTTTCATTGCATGCGCTTGGAAATCACGGAATTTTCATCTAATTTTGTATCCAAATTGAAAGAAATATGGAAGGAAAGGATAATTTTCTAATCTA
>JAIRLS010000242.1 GCA_031259205.1 Bacteroidales bacterium
AAAGTGAACAAAAAGTGAACAAAAAATGAAACAAAAAGTGAACAAAATGAATAAAAATTTAGTATTAAAAATGAATAAAAATTTAGTAAAAATCTGTCAACTTTTTTTAGGACGTGACACTACAATCTACAATCTACAATCTACAATCTACAATCTTGTAATAATAAAAAAATGATTACTTTTGCGCCATGAAAAAAATAGAAAATTTATCATACGTTACTCAATCAAAGCCGCATTACGAAATCCTCGACGGATTGCGCGGTGTTGCCGCCATTATGATATTGATATATCATATTCTTGAAACACACACTATTTTCACCGACAAGAATCTTATCATCGGGCACGGTTATTTGGCAGTAGATTTCTTTTTTGTTCTTTCCGGATTTGTCATCGGATACGCATACGACGACCGGTGGGGTAAGATGAACTTCAAGACTTTCATCAAACGGCGTTTATTTCGGCTTCATCCGATGGTTATTTTCGGCATGCTCTTCGGCGCTATACTGTTCTATTTTGGGGCGTCCGAAGCCTTTCCCTTAGTTGCAGGAACGCCGGTATGGAAAATGCTGTTTTACCTGTTGTTGGGAATGCTGTTGATACCGACCCCGCCCTCCGCCGACATACGCGGCTGGGAAGAGATGCACACACTGGATGCTCCCGCCTGGTCGCTGTTTTTCGAGTATATTGCAAACATTCTGTACGCGCTTTTCATCCGCAGATTTTCGAAGATAGCGCTTGCCGTGCTGGTATTTTTGTCGGCATGCGCCACGGTTTATCTGACAGTGTTTGCGAGAGGCGATGTTTCCGGAGGTTGGTCGTTCAACGTCGAACATCTGAGTATCGGTTTCACGCGTTTGTTCTATCCGTTCTTTGCCGGCTTGCTACTCTACCGGTTAGGTAAATTGACGCACGTAAAAAACGCATTTCTTTGGTGCAGTCTCTTGTTGATAGCCGTTTTCGTCGTGCCGCATATAGGCGCGAAAGAACATTCGTGGATGAATGGACTTTACGAAGCCGCCATGATAATAATCGTTTTCCCGTTCATCGTCTATTTGGGAGCAAGCAGCACAGTGAAAGGAAAATACGCCTCGAAACTCTGTAAATTTCTGGGCGACATTTCCTATCCCGTATATCTCGTCAATTATCCTT
The DNA here is from genome assembly GCA_031259205.1 of Bacteroidales bacterium. GTDB lineage: Bacteria > Bacteroidota > Bacteroidia > Bacteroidales > UBA4181 > JAIRLS01. The sequence goes on from JAIRLS010000242.1 coordinate 1,150, forward strand.
TGATATATGTTTATACCGGCTGGATAAAAGACACGGGATACACTTTTGCTCAAGCTTTACCACAAGCCTTGATGGTGTTTGTGGGTACGCTTGTCATTTCGTATGCCGCCCTGAAACTGTACGACGAACCGATACGAAAATGGTTGAAACGGTTTTAATTGCTATCCCTGTGAAACAGATGGGGTTGCTCTCTGTTTGCACCTGAAAAAAGCCGGTGAGGACAAAGAAGTGTATAATCCGGTAAAGATATGGAAAAAATACCATTTTTATGGTATTTCCTGCCGGAAAAAATCGAATATTTTTGCCGGATAATTATTTACAGGAAGACACTCCGGGGATACAGATATACTTCGGAAATATACTCCGGGGAGATACTCGGAAAATATGTTTCGGGGAGATGTTTCGGGGATGCTTTAAACGGTAAAGTGTAAGCAGATGAAAATGAAGGCAGTAGTGTATTTTTTATTCTTGTCGGCGGGTTGCTTTCCGGCTTGCGAGCCGCTCAAAACAGTTGCGCCGGACGGGAAGCGGTTGTATGCTGATGTGGAAAAATATGTTTCGTTTGGCGATCATCGTACCGGAACGCCTGTCAATACGCAAACAGCCGCGTGGTTGGGCGAAGAGCTTGAAAAATACGGATATACGGTGGATTATCCGGAATTTCCGATTCGTCAATATTTTTTCGACAAAGCGGCCATTGTAAGCGGAAATGACAGCATATCCACATTCCCGCAGTGGTGGGTAAACGAGCAGATCAGTCAATCGGTTCGAGGCCGGTTGACGGAGGTTACATCCCTGTCCGTTCAAACAAATCCGGAGGGACAAATTATCGTGGTTCATGCGCCCGAAGGGGAAGTCTTGCAAGCGTTCCGGCTGATTAATACATTGGCGGATAATGGCGCAAATGCCGTTGTTGTTATTACGGAAAATCCTTCGGGGGATGTAGTCGCTTTCAATTCTACGGCGAAGCCTGAGCCTTGGAAAATTCCGGTTGTACTTGTTGCGGCCAAAGATTCGGCAAAATTAGCCGCTTTTGCCGCCGGACAGCAAATGGTCCATTTATATGTTGATGGAGAATATAAGGATGTGAAGGGGAGAAATGTATCTGGCGCTATTGGAAAAGGAGGGAAGTATGTGGTCATATCTACGCCGATCAGCGGATGGTTTGGCTGTGGCGGCGAACGCGGACCCGGAATTGCCGTATGGTTGGAACTGGCGCGCTGGGCGACCACGTTAAAAACAGATTACACCTTTGTTTTTACCGGTAATTCGGGGCACGAAACAGGCGGTATCGGCGCTCATTTGTTTCTGGACGAATTGGCGCCTCCCATTGAAAACACTCATTTGTGGATTCATCTGGGCGCTGGTTTGGCCACTCTTGCCTGTCAAAAAACGCCGGAAGGCTTAGTGAGACAAAACGAAGTCGATTCGCTGCGGAATTTCTTTTACAGCGAACCAATAAAAGATTCTTTTACAGAGATCTTTGAGAAAACGAAAGCGCAGAAATTCAATACGGATGAACGGAATGCCGGCGAACTGGTTTATGTCGCCCAAAAAGGCTATAAGCGCATATTGGGCGTTTCGTATATCCATCCGTATTTTCATACGCCGGCAGATAGCGCGTATGCTACTTCGCCACGTATATTGGAAGATATAACCGCCGATTTTCAACGTTTTATCCTGAAAGAGATTGGCAACAAATAAGAACGGGGACATGATAAAAAAAACACTGTTGGCGCTATTGTTGTGTATCCCTGTTGGGGGCGTCGCTCAAAAGTTGTATTTTCCTCCGGCAAACAGCGACGAATGGGATACCGTATCGCCACAATCGTTGCATTGGAATCAGGCAAAGATTGACAGTCTGTACAACTATTTGGAGCAGGGAAATACAAAAGCTTTTATCTTACTCAAAGACGGGAAGATTGTCCTTGAAAAATATTTCGGCGGTCATACGAAAGATTCTCTATGGTATTGGGCTTCGGCGGGGAAATCGCTTACCGCCTTTTTAACGGGTATCGCCCAACAGGAAAAATATCTGTCTGTTACCGCCCCGTCTTCTAACTATCTGGGGATGGGCTGGACGAGTGCAACGCCCGAACAGGAAAGCAAAATCACCGTTTGGCATCAGTTGACGATGACTTCGGGGTTGGATGAAGGGAGCGGTATAGGGTTTTGTACGGATGATAGCTGTCTCACCTGTAAAGCCGACGCCGGAACACGTTGGGCATATCATAATGCGCCCTATACTTTGCTTGACAACGTACTTCTGAAAGCGTCCGGTAAAACGTTAAACGAATATGTGCAACTGAAATTGACGCCCGTAACGGGTATTACCGGATACTATTACTTGGTGGGATACAACAAGATATTCTTCAGTACGGCGCGGGATATGGCGAAGTTTGGCTTGCTGGTACTGAATAAAGGGAATTGGAATGGATATCCCGTTTTGGCGGATACGGTTTTTTTCAACCGAATGACGAATACTTCGCAGCCGTTCAATAAGTCGTATGGCTATTTGTGGTGGCTTAACGGTAAGTCAAGCTACATGCAGCCGCAAAGCCAAAAAGTATTTGAAGGGTTTCTTTTTCCCGACGCTCCGGCTGATGTGATAGCCGCGTTGGGAACGAACGGGCAAATCATAAATATATCGCCGAGCCGGAATATGGTTGTGATAAGAATGGGAGGGGCCTCCAAAATAAAAGAAAGAGCTGCCGTGTCGTCATCGCTAAGCAACCGGATTTGGCAATTTATCAACAGTTTTGAAGACAATTAATCGTTCAAGTTTCCCGCCGGATATGATTCGACGGTAAAAGGATAAAAACTCTGGGGCTATTGGAGAGGAGGGGCATAGCGCTGCCGCGAGGGGATACCTCCTGCGTTTCGTCCCGCCGTGTGTCGGCTATAATTAGAACGATGAATGTCGTTTTGATTTTCTGCTGATGTTTCGATTCCTTTTTTACCGTTTATAACCCTCTCACTCTCATTAGGACGCCTCTAAAAACTCATTATCGAATGAAGGATAATAAAAATACAGTAGGATATTATATTATTTAGTATTTTTGTGCATGAAAAAATCCAAGCGACATATAGTTTTCGAATTGACTCTTCAGGGGAAGTTTTTAGGTTTACAATTTTTTGGCGTCTTTCAGCCGAAAAAATCTCTTGACTTTCTACATTTAGAATAATCAACATAAACGGCTCGGAACACCGAATCGTTGCGGAATAGAAGGATGTATTGAGTTGGAGAGCCGAGGTTTTTATACTGTCCTCTGTCATAAATTACGAAAATATATTCACATAATATCCTAATAACAAGATGATTATATTTATTTTAAATCTCAAATAATAACCGAGGACAGTATATCTCGGCTTTCTTTGTTTTTTGGGAAAAATTTCGGTTAATTCTTTTATTGAGGTGCTATGGGGCAGTGGACTGTTTCATCCGTGTTTTGTTTCCCGCTTTCTTCCCATGAAGCCTGCATGATGCATCAACCGAAGTAAGTGCAGGATTTGATGATTCATAAATTCAATTTCCTGTTTCTGACCGGACGGGGATTGCCGATAAAACTTTTTTTCATTTCATGCGCTTGGAAAACACAGGTTTTTCATATACTTTTGGGACATGAAAACAAAGATGGATACGCGGAACTTGATTCTGCCTTCGCTCTTTTTCGGCGGCGGTATCGCCAAAAGCGGAGATACAGTCATCTCCCGTATTGAGAAAAAAGGTGAACGAACTTTGCCGGCGTCCCTGGGGAAAGGTACGGATAGCCGGCGCCATGTCGCGACCGGGCAGCGCCGCCCGGACCGGATGATTACCTGCATTTGTAAAAAGAGTTGCTATGAAAAATCGGAATATCCTGTCCGCCGGATTACTGCTCGCGCCTGTCGTGTGTGCTGTGCTTGCTTTGGTACGATACAGTTATTGGGTACATGCGGCCATACCCGTTGCATGTGCCGTGCTTGCCGGCTGCCTGTCGCAGAAGGAAGCAGGCCGGACAAAATGGCTGCTGATTGCAGCTTTTGCTTTCTCCATTGCGGGAGACTGGGTGCTGAAATACCGCGGGCGAGACGTCCTGATGTTCGTCTGCGGCATCGCCCTGTTCTTCGTCGCCCACGCCGGATTCCTGTTCTTCTGCCTGAAAAACGGGAAAATACGGTGGCCGCTGCTGGCGGTGTTGACGTCGGGATACAGCGTGTTCTTCGCCGTGAAGCTCCTGCCGGCTATCTCCGACACGATGCTGTCGACGGCAGTATTGCTCTACATGCTGATCTCCTGCTTTTCGCTTGCGGCGGCGTCCGGACTTCGGCTGTCGCTTCTCTCCCGGTGGCTCTTCACCGCCGGCATCGCCTGCATTGTGTTTTCGGATACGCTGATTGTCTGCTGCAAATTTCTGAATGTGTGCGGGCTGCATCACTTCCTTATGATGCCGGCCTATTATGCGGCGCATATTCTGGTTACCGCCGCCGTGATCATTCGAACCAATCAAAAAAAGATTATGATCAAAAAAAGTATTTGAA
>JAIRLS010000070.1 GCA_031259205.1 Bacteroidales bacterium
CAACAAACCCAAAGCCTGCCAAAAATTTATGGCAGTGATTCCAAAGATGGAGGGAACAAGCGCATTCCACAACAACATGAATATGGCGCCGAATCCGGCTACTGCTCCTAATCCACAAAGCACATGAGCAAAAAGATGTATAAGGAATTTCAAATGCAATTTTCTATTCATAACTGTTTATTTTTAATTGTAACTGTTTTCAATTCATTCCATAATCGACTGTTCAGTAAAAGTAACAATATATTTTTAAAACGTTCGCAATTCATCTGTTTCGTTGCCATATTCCATAATATAACCTGTTCTTGCGGAGGTATATGCAACTGATGAAACAGCCTGTGCACATCGCAGTAAAAATGTTCTCCGGTTCGGAAACATCCCATGCAATCTCGATTTATCTGATGAGCCGTCATATCCGTTCGACTAATTTCAAAGCATCGAATTTACATTTGCTCAGACAATCTCCGCAAGCGGTACATTTGTCCGGATACTTCACTGCGACTTGTGTTCCCGTTTCATTTCTCACCGACGCCAATACGTGGCGTGAACATCGTTTGAGGCAACGTCCGCAGCAGGTACAATTGCTTGCGATAACGCAAATGACTTTATTCCAGTTCTTCCGCCGGCGGTACAGGTTGCCGAAAATCCACAGCAAAAGCAACGTTCCTACTCCAATATATGCTACATTCATTATATTCATTACCTTACCTTAACTTTTATCGTTTAAATCATCATTAGAGATGCTTCTCTACTTATGTAGACATGTGAGGACGGAAAATATTTTACGAAACTGCAAAAAAATTTTGCTCCCTTCCCCTGTAAATTTTCCCGGGCATTTTTATTCGCTTATGCGTAATCTGAAAATTCTGCCGACAGATATAGCGACACACACAAGTGCAGAGGCAATGGGACTTGTTGTTTCACATGGGTTGAATATCCGCTACACCGGAGAAAAACGCCGAACATTTTTATCGTTGCATCTTCGGCGAAAACCTGCCGGACTGTCCGGTGGCAGAGTCAACCCCGCCTGTTCGACCTGACCGACTTTTGTTTTGAAGGCCGCAAGGAAAACAGTGAAAAAGCACGTTTCGGACGCAGCAAGGAAAAACGCGGCGACTCCAAATGGGTCTCATTAGTGTTGCTGACCGACAAAAAGGGATTTTTCCGTAAAAGTAAACCCCATCCAATTCAAACAGTCGCTTCCCCTTACTCAAAATTTAAATGCGTTGCCCCTGTCTTTTTTCCAGCAAATACCGTTCGGCGTCAATGGCGGCTTTGCATCCGCTGCCGGCGGCGGTAACGGCTTGCCGGTAGCTGGGATCCTGAACGTCGCCACAGGCAAACACTCCGTCAATGCTGGTTTTCGAGGTGCCGGCAACAGTTTGTATGTAGCCGGTTTCATCTGTCTTGAGCCATTTACGGAAGATTTCCGAATTGGGATGATGCCCGATGGCAATAAAAACGCCTTCGACGGGAAGTATCCGGTCGCCTGTTCCGGTGGAAAGGCGTACTGCATTTACTTTTTCTTCTCCGATGATTTCTTTGGTTTGTGTTTCCCAAAGTATTTCGATATTGGGTGTTGTCAGTACCCTTTTTTGCATGGCTTTTGAAGCGCGTAATTCGTTCCGTCGTACAATCATATAGACTTTCCGGCATAATCCTGCAAGATAGGAGGCTTCTTCGCAGGCCGTATCGCCTCCGCCTACTACGGCGACCTCCTTGCCGCGATAGAAAAAGCCGTCGCAGGTGGCGCAGGCGGAGACGCCCAATCCTTTATACTTTTCCTCTGAGGGCAGTCCCAAGTATTTTGCCGACGCGCCTGTGGCGATGATGACGGTTTCGGCTTCCATTTGATTTCCGTCGTCGGCGAGCGCAACAAACGGGTATGCGCCGAAATTCACGCTTTTGATTATTCCGAAGCGGACGTCGGTATGGAATCGTTCGGCTTGTTTTTGCAGGTCGTCCATCATCTGCTGTCCGCTCACGCCGTCCGGATAGCCCGGAAAATTATCTATTTCCGTGGTGGCGGTTAGTTGTCCGCCCGGTTGCATTCCGGTGTATATCACGGGGTTCAGATTAGCCCGCGCTGCATAGATAGCTGCGGTATAACCGGCAGGGCCGGAGCCGATGATGAGGCATTTGATTTTTTCTGTTTCGGATGTGCTCATGATTTGATTTTCTTTTTTGAATTTAAAAGAGATAAAAAAGAGAGGCTGCCGGAAAGTCATTTTCACACAACGGGCGCTATCGTAAAGCGCGAATGTGTGAAACAAATATCGTTGCGAACTTACTTGTATTGATCTTGATGGAAAATAAGGTTGGACGTTCGCAGTAAAGATGATTTGACCTTCCGGACAGCCTCTCTTATATTTGTGTACCGTGTATTACAATTGTTTTACCGTCAGGTTTTTCCACGATACTTTAATACCGCCGCCGCTATGGATTTGGAGGGCGATACGTCCTTGCGCTTTTCCTATTTTTTCATCTGTTAAATCTACCATTTGAACGTTGTTAAGCCAGGTGGTTACGTGGTCGCCCTGCACCCGGATTTTCATGGTATTCCATTCTCCCATTTTCAATACGTTTTCTTTTTCGTCGGGGATCTGTACCAGCCATCCGCGTCCATAGGATTCGTATATCCCGCCGCTGTCGTGGTTAGGCGGCGCTACTTCTACCTGCCAGCCCGATACTTTGACGCCTTCTTCGATAAAGGAACGGAAGAAAATCCCGCTGTTGCCGTCGGCGTCCTGTTTGAAATCGGCTGTCAGTTCGAAATCGTCATAGTATTCGCGAGTGGCCAGGTAGCCGTATTCTTTGTCGGGGCCGCTTTCGCAGATCAGCAAACCTTCCCGGACGTACCATTTTTCGGTTCCGTAAACGTCCCAGCCGGTAAGGTCTGTACCGTTGAACAGGCTTACTTCTTTCAATTTACGGGGTAATTCTTTGATTTTCATGTTGCGGTACCATGATCTGTCGCCATGATCCTGCAAACTGATCAGGCCTTTGTGCGCCAAACCGTATTCGGGAGCGTTTTCCCATTTTCCGCTGTTTTTGCGTTGAAACCAGTCCTCCGTCCATGCTTCAAATTCTACGACTTTGAAGTCATTGACCCAGTGTTCCACATGTCCGTTGTCGAACACGATTTTGGACGAATTCCATTCGCCGGCGGGTTTGAGGTGCGCTTGCGTAGCTTCCGGATCGCCCACATGCATGGCATAATCGATGCAGGCGGTTTGCCAGTCTTCCAGTTCTCCCTTTGTTTCGCGATAGCCGATATTGTCGATAATCTGAAATTCAGGCCCTGTCACATAAGGTACTTTGTATTGCGGGCGTTCTACCACATGATACAGCACGCCGCCGTTTCCTCCTTTGGATATTTTCCAGTCGAAGGTCAAAATAAAGTTTTCATAGGACTTTTCCGTGACAATGTATCCGTTGCTGTCATCGCCTTTTCCCAGCGCCGTCAGCGTACCGTCTTCCACAGTCCACGGAGCCGTCACTCCGGAGCCGTTATAATCACGCCAGCCGTTCAAACTTGTCCCGTCAAAAAGCAGTTCCCAGCCTTCGGCTTTTTCCGCTTCCGTGAGTGCATTATGCTTTTGGCATGATACGCACATGATAGATATCAATAGAAAATGAAACAAATATTTCATAAAATTTATTAATGAGATGAAGTTATAAAAAAAATAAAAATAATATCAAATGCAAAAGTAGTAAAAAAAGATGAGTATTTTTGTTTTTTTTAATTTTTTTGGTTTTTTTTGAGAACTTTTTTTTTGACAGTTTTTTTTTGCAGATGCGTTTTTCAATTTTTGTAGCTTGGCGGTATTTGTTTGCGAAAAAATCGCATCATGCGGTGAACGTCATATCGGCGGTGTCGGTGGTGGGGGTTGCCGTAGGCACTGTGGCGCTGGTGATTGTGCTGTCCGTGTTCAACGGGTTGGAGGAGTTGGCCCGTACCCTGTACGGCACTTTCGATCCCGATCTGAAAGTGACCGCTGTGGCGGGAAAGACATTCAAAGCCGACGCTGTGACGCTGGAATCGCTGAAAGCCGATCCCGACGTATTGACCTTTTCCCAAACCATTGAGGACAACGTTCTTGTATGCTATGACGAACAGCAGGAAATAGCGGTTTTAAAAGGCGTTGACGAACAATATTACCGGGTAACCGGCATGGACACCATGATGCTGGACGGCAAATTTCAACTGTGGCTGAATAACAACCCTCAGGCGGTAGTGGGCGCTGTACTGGCAGGGAAACTCAGGCTCGGACTGAATTTTATCACGCCGATACAACTGTATGCCATTCTTAATACTTCCTCAATGGCGGCAAGTCTGGAGGAGGCAATCAACAGCAGGTATATCTTCCCTTCCGGCCTGTTCGACATTGACGAGGAAATCAATGCGCAATATCTGATCGTTCCGGTGGAATTTGCCCGCGATCTGTTGGATGGCGAAGGTTTAACCGGCGCCGTCGAGGTGAAACTCAAGCCCGGCATACATGCCGAAAAAGCGCAACAGCGTATTGCCGCACTTTTTGGCGATACGTTTGAAGTGAAAAATGCCAGCCAGCAAAAAGAATTTTATTTCCGCATGTTACAGTATGAGAAATGGGTGGGTTTTATGATTCTGGCATTTGTGCTGCTGGTGGCCTCGTTCAACGTAGTCGGTTCGCTGTCGATGTTGATGATCGAAAAGAAAGGCGACATGTCTGTCCTGCACGGCATGGGCGCCGGACCCTCGTTGATCGGCAGCATTTTCATCCTGCAAGGATGGATCATCGTGCTGGCCGGCGCCGCCGCAGGTATGCTGCTGGGAGCGCTCCTCTGCCGGTTGCAGATGGCAACGGGATTCGTCCCTTTTTCCGCTTCAGGCACCTTTGTGGTAGACGCCTATCCGGTAGCCCTTCGCTGGCAGGATTTCGGCATGATACTGCTCTCGGTTGTGCTGATTAGCTTGATAACCATATATCTACCCGTAAAATATTTCGTGAAAAGACTGTGATGCACGAACTGTCCACGGTTAGCATACTGCCCCTGTCAAGCGAGAGTTTTGACAAAAATTTTTGTCATGCCTTTTTGCTTCACTTATCCCAAACTTGGCCAAAATCATTCCCAAAATAAGGGAAACGAAGTAACGACTGCGAAGCGCGTGATTGCGAAAAGTCGTTTATGTTTGATTCGCGATAATATATAAGGAGTCCTGAAATTTGAAAAAACGGTAGAGATATGAAAAGGGAAAATTATTTTCTCGTTAAAAATTGTTAAGCAATGCATCACAAATAGAAAACGGCTTCATTTTTGCAGTGAAAAAAATAAAAATAAAAATATTTTAGTTATGAAAATTAAAAATCTGTTTTTCTCGTTATTCATCGCCTTAGCAGGCGGTATGGCGGCTGTATATATTTATGCAAAGATAAACGACCCTTTGGTCCGGCCATCTGCGGGAGTATTGCCGCAATCGGTCTATTATGCCGCTTTGAATGCACATGAGCCGTCGGATGTTACTTTTCCCGATTTTACTTATGCCGCAGAGAAGGCGGTACACTGCGTGGTGCATGTAAAAGTAAAATCCGTAGAGAAATACGGCGGATCGGTCAATCCCCTGTACGATTTTTTTTACGGTTATCGCGAGCAACTCCAGATTCCGAGAGAAGGATACGGTTCGGGCGTTATCGTCAGTGAAGACGGCTACATCATCACTAACAATCACGTGATCGACAAAGCCAATGAAATTGAAGTTACCCTCAATGATAAGCGTGTGTTTTCGGCCACGCTGGTAGGTTCCGATCCTGTTACCGACCTTGCCCTGCTGAAAGTGGACGAAACCGGGTTGCCGTTTCTCACCTACGGCGATTCCGAGGCCCTGCGCGTGGGCGAATGGGTGTTGGCAGTCGGAAATCCCTATAACCTTACATCGACGGTGACGGCAGGCATTGTAAGCGCCAAAGCCCGTAAGCTGGGTCTTCTTTCCAACAGGCAAAGACCCCGCATCGAAGCCTTTATCCAGACCGATGCGGCGGTTAATCCCGGCAACAGCGGAGGAGCGCTGGTGAATACCAAAGGCGAACTGGTAGGCATTAATGCGATGATCGCATCGTATACAGGCTCTTATTCGGGCAATTCTTTTGCCATTCCGACCGCCATCGCGCAAAAAGTCATTGCCGACCTTAAAGAATACGGATCCGTACAACGCGCCATGCTGGGCATATACACGAAAGAAATCACTTCCGAATTTGCCAAAGAGAAAAAAATCGCCAAAATAGAAGGCATCTATGTGGAAAGCACCGTTGAAGAAGGCGCTGCGGCGTCTGCCGGAATCAAGGAAGGCGATATTGTCAAGAGGATAAACGACATTCCTGTGAACAGCTATGCGGAACTTCAGGAACAGTTAAGCAAATACCGTCCAAGCGATCAGGTTGATGTTGCAATTGAAAGAAACAACCAATTGCAAAAAATAAAAGTTACCTTGAGAAACGAGGAAGGTAACACAAAAATCATAAAAATTGATTCTTCCGACATTCTTGGCGCGAAATTTGAGGGGATAAATGAAAGGGATAAACGTAACCTCAGAATCCAGTCTGGTGTCCGGGTGAAAGAGTTAGGCGAAGGAAAACTCAAAGAAGTCGGCATCAGGGGCGGGTTTATTATTATCCGTATCAATGATATCCCCGTGAATTCGGCTAACGAGATTCGCGAAGTTCTCAATGATATTGAGCCTCACGGCAGGGTAATGATAGATGGCGTGTATCCCAACGGAAGAGTGGCATATTATGGGTTTGCCAAATAATGTGCATCTCTTGGTTGTTGTTGTTGGCAAATTAAAAATAATAAGATGAGACAGTTAAAAATCACAAAATCAATTACTAACAGAGAAAGTGCTTCTTTGGACAAATATCTGCAAGAAATCGGTAAGGAAGAACTGATTACAGTAGAAGAAGAAGTCGAATTGGCCCAAAGAATCAAAAAAGGAGACAGGAACGCGCTGGAAAAATTGACGCGCGCAAATCTCCGTTTTGTGGTTTCTGTTGCGAAACAATATCAAAATCAGGGGCTTAGTCTGCCCGATTTAATCAATGAAGGCAACTTGGGACTGATCAAGGCAGCCGAAAAGTTTGATGAAACACGCGGTTTCAAATTCATCTCTTATGCCGTATGGTGGATACGCCAATCCATTCTTCAGGCGCTGGCGGAACAGTCGCGCATCGTCCGTTTGCCGCTGAATCAGGTAGGCTCGCTGAACAAGATCAACAAGGCGTTTTCGAAGTTCGAGCAGGAAAACGAACGGATACCGACCGCAGAAGAGTTGGCCGATGTGCTGGAAATCACCAAGGAAAAAATCGCCGATACGATGCGGGTTTCAGGCCGTCATGTGTCGGTGGACGCCCCCTTTATCGAAGGCGAAGATAACAGCCTGCTGGATGTGCTGGTGAACAGTGATTCGCCGGTAGCCGACCGGTCGCTGATGAACGAGTCGCTGATACGGGAAATCGAACGCGCCCTTGCCACACTGACAGAACGCGAACGGGATATCATCAAACTCTTTTTCGGTATCGGCGCTCAGGAAATGACGCTGGAAGAAATAGGCGAAAAATTCGGACTGACACGGGAAAGAGTCCGCCAGATCAAGGAAAAAGCCATTCGTCGTTTACGACATACTTCCCGCAGTAAATTGCTGAAAAGCTATTTGGGATAATACGGGTTTGACTGCGTAATTTGGATTTATATTTATATTTGCTTGGAAAGAGGGGCTGTTTCAAATATATTTGAAGCAGCTCCTTTATTTTTCCCGTTGCCCTCCGCGAAGTTGTCATCACCGTAGAGCGGAGCGAAAATTTCACAGAGGGACACAGGTTGCGGCATTAACCTGTTTTCCGGCAAGACGGCAACGTTGAAATACATCTGTTGAAATTACGCTGCCCAACTTTTTTCATGAAAATATCCGAAAGATAAAAAAAAATTCATATTTTTGGACATTCAAAATTAAACTGTCATGAACTTAAATACTGAAATACTTGCCAAAGCACAGCCATGGCTTAAAGCTCCCTTCGACGAAGACACCCGTTCACAGGTGAAAGATTTGATCGACCACCATCCGGAAGAACTGACGGACTGCTTTTACAAACATCTGGAGTTTGGAACCGGAGGCTTGCGCGGCATCATGGGGGCAGGCACCAACCGCATGAACATTTATACCGTAGGAATGGCCACGCAAGGCTTGTGCAATTATCTGAGGAAGACATTCGTTTCCCTGCCGGAGATCAAGGTTGCCGTGGCTCACGATAGCCGCAACAACAGCCGTTTGTTTGCCGAAACCGCCGCAGGCGTCTTTGCTGCCAACGGCATAAAAGTCTATCTGTTCGAATCGTTACGTCCCACGCCCGAACTGTCGTTTGCTGTCCGTCATTTCGGCTGCCGGAGCGGAATTGTCATCACCGCATCACACAATCCGAAGGAATACAACGGATACAAAGCCTACTGGGACGACGGCGCACAGGTAATTCCCCCTCACGATAAAGCCATTATCGAAGAAGTAGGCAAAGTATCCATCGAAACGGTCAAATTCAACGGCCCGAAAGAGATGATCACCCTTATCGGAAAAGAAACGGATGAAGCGTACACCGACATGATCGTGCAATTGACGCTCTCGCCGGAAGCCATTCGCCGGCACCACGACCTGAAAATCGTGTATACGCCGATTCACGGAACAGGCGTGAAACTGGTACCGATGACGCTCAAAAAGAAAGGCTTTACCAACATCTATTCTATTGCGGAGCAAGATGTGCCCGACGGAAACTTTCCGACCGTAAAATCGCCCAATCCCGAAGAACCGGCAGCGCTGAATATGGCAGTGCAAAAAGCAAAAGAAGCGGACGCCGATATTGTGATGGGCACAGATCCCGACGCCGACCGTGTAGGTATCGCCGTTAAGGACGGACGAGGCGAATGGATCTTGCTCAACGGCAATCAAGCCGCCGCATTGCTGGTTTACTACCTCATCTGTCGCCGGAAAGAACTCGGAATGTTGAAAGGAAAGGAATACATCGTGAAAACCATTGTCACCACCGATTTGCTGACCGAAATAGCCACCCAAAATAAAGTGACCCACTACGACGTACTTACCGGATTCAAATGGATTGCCGACATTCTCCGTAAAAACGAAGGTACGGCTACTTTTATCGGCGGGGGAGAAGAAAGCTACGGCTACCTGTGCAGCGACGCCGTCCGTGATAAAGACGCCGTGATGTCCTGCGCCTGTTTTGCCGAAATAGCGGCATGGGCAAAAGATCAAGGAAAAACCCTGTTCGACATATTGTTGGATATCTACCTGCAATACGGCTTTTACAAGGAAGCGGGCGTTTCGGTAGTGAAAACGGGAAAATCCGGTGCGGAAGAAATCCTGTCCATGATGGAAGGATACAGGAATCGCCCGCCTGAAACCATCAACGGTTCCCCTGTGGTGAAAATACAGGATTACGCAAAACAAACAACCGCCGACCTGAAAACAGGAAAAATCACCCCGACAGGCCTGCCCAAATCCGACGTGCTGCAATTCCATACCGAAGACGGCAGCAAGATATCCATCCGTCCGTCCGGTACCGAGCCTAAAATCAAATATTACATCAGCGTAAAAGAAAATCTGCCTTCCGCAGACGCCTACGAAAGCGTAAACCGGTTGATCAATGACAGGATAGAAAAAATCAAAAAAGAACTGGGATGACTTGTCTGTGAATTTTAAAACAGGATGAAAAAAATACTTTTGCTTACCGATTTTTCCAGCGGATACAGCCGGAGCCTGTTACAAGGTATCGTGAAATATTCCATAGAATACGGCCCGTGGGTGTTTTACCGGATGCCGATGTATTACCGCGAACTGTACGGCGATGAAGGAGTCATGCGCTGGGCGAAAAAATGGAAAGCGGATGCGGTCATCGCCCAGTTGAACAATATCGACGGTGAAAAACTTCATAAACTGCGGATTCCGGTCATTATCCAGAACTACAAGGAACGCACCAGTAAAATGTGTAACATCACAGGCGATTATATCAAGACCGGCGAAATGGCAGCCAATTTTTTCATTCACAGAGGTTTCACCAATTTTGCTTATTACGGGTTCAGCGATATGATTTGGTCTCGCGAACGCGCCGAAGGTTTTTGTCGTGCTGTTAGAAAAAAAGGATTTACGTTGTCGATATTGAACAACAACAACCGGAAGAACGAACAATGGTCGTTTAATCTGGAAACATTGAGCAAATGGTTGCTGGGACTTCCCAAGCCTGTCGCCCTTTTTGCCTGCGACGATTATTTTGCGTCGCATATTACCGAAACTTGCAAAATCTACAATATTGCCGTACCGGATGAAATCTCCGTACTGGGAGTGGACAACGACGACCTGATTTGCAATATTTCCGCCCCGCCGCTCTCCTCAATAGTGCTTGATGTGGAAACCGGCGGTTACAAGGCGGCGGCGGTATTGCATCAACTGATGAACAAAGAAATATCCCACGCTTTCGATATTGTGATACCTCCGAGCCGGTTAGAACTGCGCCAATCTACTGAAAAATTTGCAACTCAAGATAAAAATGTCCTGCAAGTGATAGGCTACATCCGGGAAAATTTCAGCAAACCGGTTTGTGTGAATGATATGATGCGCCTTGTGCCTCTTTCGCGACGGATTTTGGAAAAAAAATTTAAAAAGGAAATGGGCGTTTCCCTTTATCAATATTTACTGTATTACAGAATCGAACAATTTGCCCGCATGCTCATTACCACTCAAAAATCGCTGAACGAACTGTCAATACAATGCGGATTCGACGACTACAAAAATGTATCGCGACTGTTTAGAAAATTTAAAAGCATCACTCCGATGCAGTACAAGAAACTGTACGGCTGACGTGCCGGTTTAAATTTTCTATTCTATCCCGAACAGTCTTTTGATATGACGTCCGTAGATATTCTCAATGACTTGGCGCCCGATGATTTCTTTGTGTTTCGTCAGGGCTTCGATATAAAGTATGCCGTATTCCGCCGCTATTTTGTAACCTACATGCATTAACTGGCGGAAATGGGGATTATAGTCGGGATGCCCCGGTATATGGCGCAATGTGTCGGCCAATTTCTCGCCTGTCCATCGTTCTATTGATTTGGCGGAGGGAAGTCGGGCTTTGTTGATGTCAATTACGGTGGAATAGGGGCCGCAAAGTTCGTCGAACCGTGCCAATGCGCCGGCATAAATGACTTTGGCAAGGTCTATGGCTTCGTCGTCGTTAGACGCCGCCAAACCGATAATTTCCTCAAGCCATGTGGTACCGGCGGTTTTCACATGAATCCCTTTATCATATTTTTTAATAAGTTTGCCCATAACGGGATAAATCGAAAATTTGTCGCTTCCCGAGTGAATGCTGAGTTTGAGGTTGTCAGGCAAGCCAAATTCTTTCACGGCGCAGTCGATCACCAGCAGGTCTTCTTCAAATTCTTTGGCAAAGCGGCCAATGTCGCCCGCATAGTCCACGCCTTTATTGAACCGTCCGGTGAACTTGGGCGCAATGGTCTGTGCAGGAATTTTCTCCCCGGCAATAGCGCTCAAAATGAAAAACATCTCAACAGGCGACTGTGCATCATTTACTTCATCCATGGAAACTTCCGCCACAAAACGGTCGGCGCCTTTCGCCTTTTCGATGTGCCGGTAAATCTTTCCGGCTTCCTGCACGGCATAGAGAAATTTCTCCGCAATATCTCTCAACCGCGCTTCGGACACGTCAAAAGAAGCGGCAATTCCCGGAATCGACAAAGTTCCGGTATATTTTCGGTTTCTGTCCACAAAAGCGTCAATATCGGCTTTTTCCGCCTTTTTCCCGATATAATCCGCCACATCCAAAGTGAAAAAATCCGAACTGTCTATAAATTTGTCCACATTCGTGAGGTTAATGTGGTCGGCATCCACAAAATACTGTCCTTTGTAGGACAATTTTTTAACGGCCGAGTCGGCCTCTTTGCGGGTATCGGCAGGAGCGGAATGTACAATCGTATGTTCGCGGTTGGACTTGTTCCACACCGGCACAATGTCAAATCCCAGTACTTTGCCCGCTTGAATCAAAGCTTGCAATTGAGCTTCCCCCTCGCGGGCAAAACGGTCGCCTACCCCAAATGAATATTTCCCTATCTGCATGATCTTTATTTTTGAATTTAAAACAATTATTATCAACAAGATGCACAACATTAGTTTGTGTCATGTGCGCACACGAAAATACAAAATATTTTGTCTCTATAAATATTTTGTTTATTTTCGCAATCTGTTTTTGTGCGTACACAAAAAATCGTTCTGACAAGATATTCCGGAAATACCTGAAAGAGAAGGTAAAAATAATTCATTCAAAAATAATATCATGACAAAAATAATATCATTCGACGACCTGAAAAACAAGGTCTGTGTATTGACCGGCGGAGCCGGTGTAATCGGCGCAAGTCTGGTGCGCGGGCTGGCTGCCGCAGGGATAAAAACCGCCATCGTTGACCTCAACGAGGAGGCCGCCAAAAAACTGGCTACCGAAGTGGAAAACGAATTTGACGTTGCTACCATCGGCGTGGGCGCCAGCGTGCTGGACAAAGATTCGCTGCTGGCTGCAAAAAAAGTCATCAACGAAAAACTCGGCAAGATCAACTTCCTGATCAACGGCGCAGGCGGCAACTCACCCGCGGCAACCACCCAAGTAGAAGAAATACAGCCCGCCAACCTGAACGAACTGGAAAAAACTTTCTACGGGCTAAGCATGGAAGGATTCCAGAAAGTATATGACCTCAATTTCAAAGGCACCCTGCTGCCCACGATGGTTTTCACTACCGACATGCTCGAAGCGGGCAGAGGAGGAGTGCTCAACATCTCGTCCATGAACGCCTACAAGCCGCTCACCAAAATACCTGCCTATTCGGCAGCCAAGGCGTCTATCAACAACTTCACCGAATGGCTCGCCGTGCATCTGGCAAAAACCGGCATCCGCGTCAATGCCATTGCTCCCGGTTTCTTCCTCACCAACCAGAACCGGTTCCTGCTGACCGACGAAAAAACAGGCGAAGCCACGCCGCGCGGCAGGAAAATCATCTCCAGCACCCCAATGGGCAAGTACGGCGAGCCGGACGACCTGAAAGGCGCCATGCTCTACCTGTTGAGCGACCTGTCGTCGTTTGTCACCGGTATCTGCATTCCTGTGGACGGCGGATACAGCGCATACGGCGGGGTATAACCGCGAATGGCCTTCCTTTTCTCCAAAACCAGAATTCAATACCCAAAACAAAAATGAGTATCCAGTTAAAAAAAGAAACAAAATGGGCGCTGGTAGCGCCTACAAGTATGGGCGTGCGGATCACGCCGCAGAACGGACAGCCCGTATACAGCGGCGACCTGTTCCAAATGCAGGCGACAAGCGCCGAAACCAACGTGGCGAGTATCTCGTCCTATCTCGGATTGCCGGTAAAAGTACTTACCACTTTCGTGAAAGGCAGTCCCATCGCACAGTTTATCAAGCAAAATCTTCGCGCACGGGGAATGGACTACGAAGGCGCAGAAGTGGAACAGGGCGACCCGTGGGGATACCGGCATCAGTTCAACATTGCCGACAGCGGTTACGGATCGCGCGGCCCCCGCGTACACAACGACCGCGCCGGCGAAGTGGGACGCACGCTCAACGTGAAAGATTTCGACCTCGAACGCCTCTTCGCAACAGAAGGAGTGCAGATTATTCACCTTTCCGGACTGATCGGCGCTCTGTCGCCCGAAACAAGCCAATTCTGCCTCGAATTGGCACGCGCCGCCAAAAAACACGGCACACGCATCTCCTTCGACCTCAATTACAGAGCCTCCTTCTGGAAAGGCCGTGAAAAAGAACTGCACGGCATTTTCAAGGAAATAGCCTCCGTAGCGGATATCCTCATCGGCAACGAGGAAGACTTCCAGCTTTGCCTGAACATCGAAGGGCCGGAAGCAGGCGGCAAAGCCATCGCCGACAAAATAGACGGCTTCAAGGAAATGACCATGCGCGTGAAAAAAGCTTTTCCGGCGGCCTCCGTCTTTGCCACTACG
Organism: Bacteroidales bacterium; assembly: GCA_031259205.1. Classification (GTDB taxonomy): domain Bacteria; phylum Bacteroidota; class Bacteroidia; order Bacteroidales; family UBA4181; genus JAIRLS01. Next base: position 14,075 of record JAIRLS010000070.1, read on the forward strand.
CTACGGCAGGTGGTGAACGTGAACGAACACCTTTGGGGCGCGATAGTACTGGACGGCAACGACTTTACAGTTATCGAGCCGAAACCCATCCGCGTTCTCGACCGTATCGGCGGCGGCGACGGCTTCGTAGGCGGACTGCTCTACGGCGTCCTGAAAGGCTGGGAAGCGGAAAAATGCGCCCAATTCGGATGGGCAACCGGCGCTCTGGCAACCACCTTCCTGACCGACTACGCACAACCGGCCGACGAAGAAATGGTGTGGAGCGTGTGGAAAGGCAACGCAAGAGTGAAACGATAGGCAGGCTACCTGTCAAGGTCGTAGCCGGAACGGTAAATTCAAAAGACAATGGAATATCATGAAATTCACCGGTCGTTGAAGGACGCCGTCAATTATCAGGACGTTGAAGTTCTTGACGAAAAGACAATCCTTTACAATTTCGGATTTTCTTCCGATTCCTGTTTCCTGCTTCCGGGGGAGAAGCGGTATTCGTGTGTAGCGCACCATTTTTCATGCGATTCGTATGACTTTGAAAACCCTGTTGCCGGAAATTGTCGCATGTTGAACATGGCAGACGCCCATATCATGGAAAACCGGAATTTTCGTTACCATGTTTTCCATCCTTCCGGCAGGAAAAAATCCCGGCAGGTGATCCTGCTGTTCCACGGCTTCAATGAAAAGTATTGGGCGAAATACCTGCCCTGGGCGAAACGCCTGAGCGAGCTTACCGGTAAAACCATTGCGCTGTTTCCTGTTGCTTTCCACATGAACCGCGCTCCCCAGACATGGAGCGACCGCCGGCAGATGTACGCCGTCAGTGAACAGCGGCGAGCCGCCTTTCCGCAAGTGCTGCATTCCACGCTTTCCAACGTCGCCATCAGTTCGAGGCTTCATGCCCGTCCGCAACGTTTTTTCTGGTCGGGCCTGCAATCCTATTACGACGTCATCCAATGGATGGAAGAGATCAAATCCGGCAAACATCCCCTGATTGAGCCTGACGCCACTTTCGACCTCTTCGCCTATTCCATCGGTTGCCTGCTGGCCGAAATACTTGTGATGACCAATCAAAACGATTATTTTGGCCGGTCGAAAATGTTCATGTTCTGCGGAGGGCCGGTATTCAACCGCCTGTCGCCGGTATCAAAATTCATCCTCGACAGCGAAGCCAATGTAGCGCTCTACTCTTTTGTGGTGGAACATCTGGAAAGCCACCTGAAAAAAGACGTCCATCTGAATCATTACCTGACCGAACACCTCGAAGGTATTCATTTTCGGTGCATGCTCAACTATGGGAACATGCTGACATTCCGGGAAAACATTCTTCGCCGTATCAGCAATCGGACGATGGCGGTCACACTGGCGGGCGATACGGTTGTTCCCCCTTACGAAGTAATTAATACCTTGCAGGGAAGCCGGCGGGATATTCCCATTTGTGTGGAAACTATTGACTTTCCGTATGATTATAAACACGAAGATCCTTTCCCGCTTACGCTTTCCATCGCCAAAGGAGTGACGGAACAGTTCAATCGTGTTTTCGACATGGCAGGACAGTTTCTCCAATAAATAATTGCGTAATGAGTGAATTACAGAAAAAATGTTTGCGACTTCTCCGGCGGTATGGCGGATATGCGGCGCCTGTGATTTTACTGTCGGCAGTGTGGATATGTTCGAGGAATCCCGCGCTTGCGGAAGGATACATGTGTCGCGTTTATCCGGTCATAGCGGTAGCGCTGTCGTCCTTTTCTCGTCTTTTCCCGTTTTCGTTCTTTGATGTGTTGTTGGCAGCAGTTCTTGTATTGCTGGCGGGAGGGGGCATTGCGGTAATGATAAAGAAGTTGCGATTCCGGCGGTGGATCGGCTGGTGTTGCCGGCTTCTGCTGTGGTTGCCGGTTTGGTTCTACCTGTCGTGGGGCATGTCCTATTTCCGCCCCGATTTTCACGAGCGGCTGTCCGTTGAACGACAGGCGCCGGACAAAACATTCTTCGAGGCTTTTGTCGTTCGATACATCGACTCGCTCAACCGCTCCTATACCGCCATTGATATGGATTCCTTCGATGCGGAAGAAATCGACAGGGAAATCGAACGCATGTACGAAAAACATCATGTCCGGCTACGCCTGCCGTATCCCTGCGGATCGCGGCGCACCAAACATACCCTGTTCGAACCGCTGCTGACGCGAACAGGCGTCACGGGATTCTTCGATCCCTTCTTCAACGAGGTGCAGGTCAACCGGTTTATGCTTCCGCACAGCTATCCCTTTACGCTGGCGCATGAAAAAGCCCATCAGTTCGGCATTGCCTGCGAAGCCGAATGTAATTTCTACGCTTCCGTCGTCTGTACGGCAAGCAGCCATCCGCAGGTACGGTACAGCGGTTACCTGAAAACAACCTCCTATCTGCTGAACAGCCTGTACGGAATGTTCCCCGGCGAATACGAAAGAATTTACCAAATGATCGATTCATGCGTTATCAGCGATTACCGTAAAATACACGATCACTGGAAAAAAGCCATCCGGCCCGCCCTGTCGGACGCGCAGAACAAACTGTACAACTGTTATCTCAAAACCAACCGGCAAGCAAGCGGAATCAACAGCTACTCCGAAGTAACCGGCCTGCTGGTGGACTGGGAGGCCTCCTTTCCGCCGGTCAGCGACCGCCGGTTATGAAAATCGAGTCCTTTTCAGGACTTTTAGGAGGGATAGGAAGAAAGCGGGAAACAAAACACGGATGAAACAATCCACTGACTCATAGCGCCTCAAAAAAAGAATTAACCTAATTCTGCTGTTTCGATATTTTTCTGCCGTTTTTCTTTATCTTTGTGCCTTGGCAATCGGGACAATGGAGTATGATTGTTATTTTCATTTTACAAAAATATGTATCTGTCCGGCTTTCCGGCAGAGGAATTGATGCGTATTTCAGGGCATAAAAGTCCGGCGGCTTTCATGCGGTATATTAAAGTGGATAATCAACAGGCTGCAAGGCGATTGAAAGAGTTGCGGGCGAAGTTGGCAAAATAATCCGAATATTTAACGTAGAAATAACATAGCCCTCTTTGTAATTAATAAAAGATGTAGTACTTTTGTTGAGCATAGTCGTCATAAAAGAATGATAAGCAAAAGGAAAATAGCGGAATTGTTGTCTTGTTTCAGCATAGAAGATGTTGAAAAAGAGATTATTGTGTATTATCTGAATAATTTTCATTTAGACTGTTCGACTTCTCCGGTTTTAATAAACTATCTGCATAATTATAATCTTAACAATGAATTAAGTTTTCAGATAAGCACATTTGGAATTGATTCCATTAAGACATTGGAGAATTGTTTGGAAG
>JAIRLS010000001.1 GCA_031259205.1 Bacteroidales bacterium
AGGAAATGGAAAATGCCTACCCGCTGAATATCCCTCTCACCGTGGAAATCGGCGTGGGACACAACTGGCTGGAAGCTCACTGACTGACTGCCGGATTCGGAACAGACGAAAAACCTGCCCTCTTCCGTTCACGCAGCAAACTGCCTGTAGAAATTATACGCCCGGTCCATGGTTACCATGCTGTCTCTGTCCGGCGATAGCTTTGACAAAAATTTTTGTCATGCATTTTTGCTTCACTTATGGTTGCGAATTTGGCGCTGTCGGCATGAACGTCGGTCAGTAAATGTGCTTTTCATCCGCCTTTTTTCCTGCCCTCGCCTTTCATTACCTGCGAAAACAGCGATAACGTCGTCGAATCGAAGGCGTAAACGCTTCAAACTGCGCGCACTTCACCCGGCTGATCGACTAAATGTTTTTTGCTAATTTTGCCATCGTCGTTTTTTGTTTCACGATTACAAAATTACAACTTTGGGGCAATCTATAGAGGGTTGCCTTTTTTATTCCTCGATAATTTTTTCGGTCGGTAATGGAAAAATAATTATTTTTGCATAATTAGGTACTTTAAAAATTAAAAATCATGTGTTTGAAATTCATCAATCAGAGATGCTCCGTTCTTTTATCGTGCCGGTCGGCGTTGGGCATAGGTATGGGTTCGTTGCTGGGACTTTCCTCTCCTTCACAGGCTTCTCAGAAAGAACGCGCGGACAGGAAGGCGTACAATGTCCTGTTTATTGCTGTGGACGACCTCAACAATGACTTGGGATGCTACGGGTCGCCGATAGTCAAATCGCCGAATATCGACCGGTTGGCAGCGCGGGGCGTGCTGTTCGATAAGGCGTATTGCCAGTTCCCGTTGAGCAGTCCGAGCCGTTCGTCGCTTCTCACGGGCTATTGCCCCGACAAAACAGGGATTTATAACTTGCAGACACATTTTCGTGAAAACATTCCGGAGGTAGTGACGTTGCCGCAGTTGTACAGGCAAAACGGTTACAAAACCGTTCGGGTGGGAAAAATTTTCCATTACGGCGTACCGGGGCAAATCGGTACCAACGGATTGGACGACGCCGTATCATGGGACAAAGTAGTCAATCCGATAGGACGCGATAAAACGGAAGAAGCGAAAATCATCAATTATACTCCGCAACGAGGCTTGGGCAGTTCTTTGGCTTATTATATTGCTGACGGGGAAGATATTGAACAAACAGACGGCATTGTGGCTACCGAGGCCATCCGACTGATGGAAGAGCAGAAAGACATCCCCTTTTTCCTTGCCGTGGGCTTTTACCGTCCGCATACACCCTACGTAGCGCCGCGCAAATATTTCGATTGGTATCCGATGGAAACCGTCCCGCCGGCGCCGGTAATTGAAAACGACTGGGAAGACATTCCGGAAGCCGCCCTGTTCACCAAACCTGCCAATTGGGGACTTCCCGCCGAACAGTTGAGGGAAGCCAAACGCGCCTACTATGCCGCCGTGTCGTTCATGGATGCACAGGTAGGACGGGTGCTGGATGCTTTGGACAAACTGAAACTCACCGATAAAACCATCATTGTGCTATGGAGCGACCACGGCTATCATCTGGGGGAACACGGACAATGGATGAAGCAAAGTCTTTTTGAAAAATCGGCGCGTGTCCCGTTCATTATTTCCGTGCCGGACGGCTTGAAAGGAAAAGTCTGCAACCGCACCGTCGAATTGTTAGACATATATCCAACTCTGGCGGCGCTGAACGGTTTTTCACTGCCCAACCGACAGGAGGGTAACAATTTGACGCCCTTATTGAACCGTCCGAAAACCCAATGGGAACATCCTGCACGCACACAAGTCCTTCGGAGAAATCAGGGACAGAGCATCATGGGACGAAGCATACGCACCGAAGAGTGGAGGTATACCGAATGGGATGAAGGACGGGCAGGAGTGGAATTATACGATCACAGGAAAGATCCCTGTGAATACTCCAATCTGGCCAATCTTTTGGAATACAGGAAAAAAACGGAGGAAATGTCGAAATTACTGCGACAACGGTTTGCTGAAACATCCGATTGACAAGGAACAACGCCCCTCAAAGTCGGCAATAATGAAACGGGAAGTGTTTTTTATGGCGGCCTGTCTACCAATAACGACGGTTATGCCGTACGTGCTTTGGATATGAGTGTATATAAATTGTACGACTTCAACGGCATGACCTGTATACGCCGGAACAAGTACCCGCGGTTCTCCGGTCGCGTAACGATGGGAGACATGTCATTGATCGAAGAAATCGTTTTGATTGACGAATCTCCAAGCACCATGGAGTTGGCTGCCGCTGTCAGGAAAGCCGGGGAGTTCCTTTGCAAGGGCGGGCGACGAAGAGAGAATCGGGATTAATCCCGATTCTTCAACTTTCTATGGTCCTGAATTTTAGAAACGATAAATGCGATTACGGCTGCTGCCGTCAATAAACCAAGTGTCATCATGATTCTGTCCTCCTTCCTTTTCCGTAAAAATACATTCCGACCGTAAATAACAGTATTACACAGCCGACCACGAATAAATTCAATTCCCACCCTCTCTCGATTTGAGAAACAATC
>JAIRLS010000156.1 GCA_031259205.1 Bacteroidales bacterium
GGACTTTTGTTTTTACTCCCTGTCCGTTTGGCGTACGCCCGCCGTCCTTCGGTTACTACCCAACTCACCTCCAAATGGCTTATCAAATGGATGCGGATCAAGGCTGCTACGGTTGAAAATGCCTTTTTCGTTTGCGATAAGCGACGGATTACGTTGAGCAGCAAATGGGCTGTCAAGGTGCACCATATCTGCGTTTTTATTCCGTTTTCGGTATCCGGGTAGAAAAAATGCAACTGGAAGTTCTGCTTCAATTTTTTGAAAACAAGTTCTATTGTCCACCGGTACCTGTAAATCAGTGCGACCTCCTCTGCCGTTATCTCCCCATTATTCGTGATGAAATGACAGATTCGCCCTTTTTCATCCTTGTAAGTTATCCGGCGCAGGCAAAGTGGTTTGACTTCTTTCCCGTCCCTGTACCTCAAATGGATATGCTCTGCTTTTATCACGCACGCTTTTTTACTCTCTGCCCTGTCTTCCGGCGGGCATTCCTTCGGAAGGCGGATGAACAGTCGAAGATTCGCGTCGTTAAAACTATACGGCTTCCCAATCAATCCAGTAGGTTAAACCGTAACTTACATATTTTCAGGCGTTTATTTTGTATTTAACGGCCATTCTATCATTTACGGAATTAATATCGGATGTTTAATTTTCTCCTCTAATATATAGACGATCTGATCATGTCGTCTGCGAAATTTATCTAATCAAATGATTCCTGTAAGGGACTTGATTTTCATAACCGCTCATATTCCAATCCCCAAGTCCTTCCTTTTTCCGTTGCGGGTATGCCCGACTTCATCCACACCGGCATTGGGTCGCCTTTCAGGTAATGGTCGAAAAATTGCTGCAAACGGACTGCCAAATCCTGCATGTTTCTGCGATTCAACAAATTATGCGCTTCTCCATTGTATTGAAGCATATAAACGACTTTGCCCAGCCGCTTTAATGCCGTAAAGTATTCGATTCCCTGATACCAGGGCACTGCGCCGTCATTATCATTGTGCATTATCAACAGCGGAGTTTTCACTTTGTCGGCAAAGAAAAGCGGCGAATTTTCGATGTATAAATCCAGCCCATCCCAAAGCGTTTTGCCGATGCGACTTTGTTGCCGTTCATATTGCATCTGACGGTTAAGTCCCGATTCCCAGCGTATTCCACCGTAAGCGCTCGTCATGTTCGATACCGGAGCGCCTGCGCCGGCAGCGGCAAACATGTCTGTTTGAGTGATCAGGTAAGACGTCTGGTAACCGCCCCAACTCTGTCCCTGAATACCAATACGTTTCTCATCTACAAATCCCTTTTCTATCAACATTTCCGCTCCCGCAACAATCGAATTGAAGGCGCTGCGGCCCGGATGTCCGACAACGTAGTGAATGTCGGGCGTAAAAACCACATATCCACGACTTACATAAAACGAAATATTGATGGTTGAACGGCTCGGCGTCGGCGGAAAATATCTGTGCAGATCGTCGGAATGACGTTCATAAAAATAAATCAGCATCGGATATTTTTTAGCCGGATCGAAATTTTCGGGCTTGTACAGTATGCCTTGCAAATCGTAGCCGTCTTTACCTTTCCAGCCGACAAGTTCGGACGTTCCCCACAGGTAATCTTTCATTTGCGGATTAATCGCGCTCAACTGTTTTTCTTTTTTCCATTTATCGGATGTTGTCCATACATCCGGACAGGTTTTGAAATCGGCTTTTGTATATATGTAAGTATCCGTGTTTTTTGCCTTTCTGAATTGTCCGAAAGTTTTGTCTTCCATGATCAATTTTTGAGGTAATTTATTGATTTGCAGACTATAATACCCCGATTTCTTGGTAATATTTTCAAAAGCGAATAATAATAGCGGCTTTTCGTTCTCAATATACAGGATTTCATCATTAAGCCGGATGTTTCGGAATATTGTTTTCTCTTTTCTGCCCACCCCTTTTGTAATCATTGCCGGAGGTTGATGACCGGCCGGGTCTAACTGCCAAATATCAAATTCATCATAAACATAAAAGTATTTATCGTTTTTCGCCCAGCCCATTGCGCCGAAAGCGCCGGGCTTTTCAGGCAGTATACGGCGTCTGTCCGCCCAATCGACGTCCAAACTTTCCGTCAGACAGCGTATCACTTTTTCCTTAACGGAATAAACGTACCATTGCGAAGCTTCCCTGTCAAACCATGAAAAATAATTTCCCGTAACCGAAATTGAGGGATAGGCGTCCAAACCTTTTGCCACAAGCGTTTTATCACCCGTTTTAGTAGAAACGGCATAAACGTCGTTTCTCGCTCGTCCCGTCCATTGCGATTCTATCCGATAGCCTTGAGTGGTCAAACCAAGCGCATTTTCGGCATTTCCTTTGTCGGCGGTGATTACGTCTTCCATTTCTTTCGAGCCGAGTTGAACGAACGATTTTAAATCCGACACATCCAAAACGCATAAATAAGAACGGTTTAACTCTCTGTTCAGGTTTTTCAACTGTGTTGGTTGCAGATAATCGTCGCGGTACGTCCAAACGTCAAGTTTTGCTTGTTTGCTCTCGTCAATGGTCGTGTCCTTGGGCGCAATGATCGGTGAAATTCCAAAGTACAACTTCTTGCCGTCCTGACTGAAAGAAGCATTTCTATGAATATTGACAGCCCAATTGTCAGGCATTTGCGCGGACAACGTATCGGCAATCATACGGACGCCGGGCGTTGAAGTCAAAGTATAGTAAAGATTATAAACCTTTGGATCCCTTTTAGTTGTGTCCGTCGTAGCAAAGAACGTAAATTGCTTGGCGTCTTCATCAAAACTTTGAAGTACGTACTTGCCTTTGCCTTCCATTAATGTGCTTTTTTTCAACGTATTGGTGTTATAAAGATAAATTCCGGGCAACGAAAGGGTATCTTTATCGGGTATTTTTGTTGTGTAAGCTATCCAATGACCGTTTTTGCTCAAACCATAATTTTCCACAAAAGGAATCGTATCGCATTTAAAAGTTTCTAAAAAATGGATAATCAAACAATAATGCTTATCCGATTTTTTATATTTCGACGTATCTGCGGGCATTTGCAAGGTAAAAGCAAAAAAACGCGAAGATTTTTCGGGTATTTTGAATGATTTTACATTCGGGATTTTGAAAACCTCTTCCTTTCCGAGTTGCAGCCAGCCTAACGAATCTTTGGGCTGTTCGTCTTTCTTTTTCTTTTTTGCCGCCTCCCTTTCCGCTTGCGATGGCGTTATTTTGAAAACGACAAATTGGGAATTTTCTGTCATCTTAGCGTTTTGGCCTCTCTCGATTTTAATTTCTTTAAGTGAATTTGTACTTTTAATTATCAATGTTGTGTCACTATCCTGAGGCGAGATGTTATAAGTGACATACTTGCCGTCGTTGCTCAACTGCACGCTCGAAACGCTCTCCCACGAATCATAAACAGTGTGGTCGAGAGGTTTTTTTTGAGAAAAAACATTCCCTGAAAACGCTAAAAATAAAGCGATTAATACTATGGTATTCTTCATGATAAATCCAAATTTACTTTTATTTTATTTTACTTTCTTAACTCCATCTCTAAAACCAATTACTAAAATCCTTTGCCTTTCTACATTAGCTGTAAATACGAGAACCTTCTACAATCTATCAGGAAGCTTACCGCCATTCCTCTTCAAAATACTTAAAACCAACAACAGCCCGTGTGACGTCATAACTGCATACACCCTATAAAACAGCCCCATATCGGTTGCCCACAACACTTAGCCTGTTCCAAGTAGACGCTCCAAGTATCTCTGACGCCTATCGTCCCGAATACGAGTACGATGTATCAAATCCCTTATATCCTTCTTGGTTTTCATACTTACCTTAACTGTTACACTACCCTTTTTCTTTCATTTCCTCTGATGTTTTGGAATACGAGATGCAACGCCGATTATATGACATCGATCGAACGTTTATTACTCTGCAAAGAAACTATTTTTAAACTAAAAAAACAAAAAAATCGGAAAAAAGGTTAATTCTTTTTTTGAGGTGCTATTGGTCAGTAGACTGTTCCATCCGTATTTTGTTTCCCGCTTTTTTCCATCTCTCTTAAAAGTCCTGAAAGGACTTGATTTTCATAACCGCCGGTCGCTGACCGGCGGAAAGGAGGCCTCCCGCAGCAGTGCGGCTGCCTGAAAGGCAGGACAAGTACTGCCTTTCAGGCAGAAGAAGTTATGGAGAG
>JAIRLS010000175.1 GCA_031259205.1 Bacteroidales bacterium
TGGGATTTTTTCAGCTATTTAACATTTTTTAACTTTTGCTTGATGAGAAAGGCATTATATTTGCGTCAAAATAAATTGGAAATTTTAAAAACATACTGTGAAACACATAACATCGCTACACCTGTCGTCGTACCCTTTACTTGTATCGTTACTCCCGGCATGGGGAAACCGTCTTTATCGACCACTACTCCGGAAATTTTCGTGCTCGGCTGAAGGAATGATCCGTTATGGCCGTAGTAACCATTGGCATTGGACAGTAGTGCGGGATACACAAACAATAGTCCAATAAAACATACAATTGCCTCTTTTCGTAGCGAATGTAATACATGTCCCAAAAATACTTCATTGCTGATAATGTTTGACATAATGTTTATTATAAATTAGAATAATGAAAATAAATAAAAAAAAATTATTTTTTTACAAAGTAAGCATAAACAAGGTATAATAAAATGCCCAAAAAGCGTTTTTTTTTTCTCAAAAACCGTCATTTTTAAAAACGAAAAATAATATAGGAATGAGAAATTAATAAAATATAACGAAAATCTTTGCCATCTGCTGCATCAAGCAAGAAAAGTTGTAGCAAAGAGCATTCACACCTTATTATTATTGTTAATCTGTTATACCTTATTTGTTTCGCATCCCTTACGAATGAAAGGAAGAAGACTTTCCGGAAAAATATTTTTTTGTATCAAGAAATTACAGCGGGAAGGGCGAAGGGTTTTATCCTGCGTAGCTGTGGCGTCCGCCCAAAATATAATTTACGCCGAAATAAGTCATCAGTACGGACAGGAAAATAAGGACAACGAACGAATGGTAAACCACAGGGCGTTGCAGCCATTTGAGCGTTTGGCCGTGAAAAGTAAAGGACATCAGCAGGAAAGTAATCAGCGCCCACACTTCTTTGGGGTCCCAGCCCCAGTAACGTCCCCACGACAGGTTAGCCCAGACTGCGCCGATGAAAATGCCTGTTCCCATCAGAAAGGCGGCCGGATACATGAACAGTTCGCTGAGTTCCTTCATCCGGAGAAGGTAAGTCTGTTTCTTCTCCCCTTTTTTGCCGAAAATCCATATCGTCCATGCGGTGAGGCTGTTCAGCGCCATGAATCCGCACAGCCCGTACGACGCCATGATGACGAGTACATGGATATTCAGCAACGGCGACTGAAGCACAGGCATCAGAGGCGTCATTTGCGGGTTCATGGAACCGATGTGCGCCGTCAGCAGGGAAAAGCCCGCCAGCAGGAAGCCGAAAACCACCGTCAGCAAGGAATATTTCCGTGCGAGGAAGCCTGTCAACAGGCTTAGCCATGATAACGCAAGCATGGTTTCGTAGCTGTTGCTCAGCGGTATTCTGCCGCTAATGCAGGTGCGCAGTGCGATGCCGAAAGTGTCCGTCAAAAAAGTAACGATCAGCAATCCGTAAAAAACAGTTTCCCATCGGGCATAACGCCGACGACGAATGGAAGCGACGATGAAAAGCGCAAGAGATAACAGCCCGAGACTCAGGCACACCTTAAAAAGCAGAGGAAACAGCCGTATCTTGTTGTAAAAGCGTTCCACATTCATGCGAAAGGCCGACGGCAGTACCTCGCCGGCTTTTTTTTGCTGAAACAGCAACAGTTTATCCATGTACGGTACGACGGATTCGCTGCTGTTCCGAATCAGGCCGTCATAATACAGCGAGAGAAAATTGCGGGCGAAAAAATTTTCCATCGTATCGCGCTGCTCCGGCATGACGGCATTGGGAGAGAACCATTGCAGGGCGCCGGAAGCGGTACGCATGGGGAAGATTTTCAACAGTTCGCCTTCCAGCAGCATCTCCACAAGATGAATCCTCTCGTCCGTTTTTACGACTTCTTTTAACCATTCTTCCTGCTTTTGGGAACTGTGCATCCGGCGGAAGTAAGGCGCCAGCTTGCTGCAGCCTTCCGTATCGAAGAAATCGACCAGGCGGGCAACGCCTGTAACGCCTGTTATACGTTGTAATTCCTTGCTTTTGACTTCAAACAGAGGCAAATATTGCCATTTTTCCGGAAAAAACAGCCATCCCAGCAACACCTGTTCGCCGGAGAAGGATCGGTAATGGTCTTTTCCGGTAAGTTTCACCGTGAAATCGCCGGCTACGGTCTGCAAGGGACAGATGCGCCCGTTATAGTCCGTATGGATTTTTCCCCACTGCTTTGCCTGTTCCGCGCTAACGGTAAGCGAATCGGGAGTAAGCAGCGAGGAAGCCGCCGCCATTGCCGGAATCGCCGCCAGTATTATCACACATCCTGTTTTCTGCGCCATTTTTTTCAATAATATCCTGAAGCGTCCTCTTTTTTCGAAAAGTATCAGCAGCATGGCGGAAAACATCAGTAAATATCCGGCATACGAAACCCCAATCCCCCATGGATCGTGATTGACGCTCAATATGGAGCCTCTTTCATCGGCGTCGAACGACGACTGGTAGAAACGGTAGCCTCTATGCCTCAATATGCGGTTCATGGAGATCATTTTTTCGGAAACGCCCTGTTTGTCCCGTATTTCCACCATACTGACGTAGTCGGCGGGCGAATTTGTGCCGGGGTAATACTCAATGGTAAACGATTTCAGCGAAACGGCGAACGGCAGGGACATCATGCTGCCGGCGTCGTTCATGCAGTGATTCACGGGAGCGTGCCGGAGGCGAAGGTGCAACTGGCCTGTTGCGCCGGTGAGTCTTGTGATCAGGGCGCCCGAAAGAATCAGCAGGAAGGCGGCGTGAAGGGCAAAAACCGCCCGCCGCCGGTGTAACTCGACCGTCGTTATGTGATAACAGGCCAACGTCGCCAGCAGTATCCACAACAGTGTAAACCAAAGGCTGCCGTACAGCTTTTCAACGGCATATCCGCTGCCGTACAGGTATTCTTTCCACGTGGCCCATCCCATCAGCGCCATCAAAGCAGCCAACACGACGAATGCTCCGTATCCGGTTTTTTTATCCATGCGGCAAAGTTAAGGCAAAAAAGAAAAATTTAAAAGGCCGGTTCGGGATTTTTTACACGTCGTATTTAGGGAAGCGAATTTTTAAATCGGCGTAGCCAAATAAATAAGATATAACGAATAAATACAATTCTGCTCTTGTAAAAAGAAAAATATTTTTACAAAATAAATTATCGTGTTATAAATATTTTAATATCTTTGCGTCTGTGAACGACAATTTGTATCCGCCGTGATGTATTGAAAATAAGAGTGACATTAATGTTTTTCACAGTTTGGTCATGTTCTTAAAAGTATTAAAACAGGCTTTCACAATGTGGACGGGTTACGGACAATCGTCGGGAAGGCTTCCACAATGTGGACGGGTTACGGACAACCGTCGGGAAGGCTTCCACAATGTGGACAGGTTGCAGACGACCGTCGGGAAGGTTTCCACAATGTGGACGGGCTACGGACGACCGTCGGGAAAATTTCCACAATGTGGAAGCCGAAAATGAATAAAAGTTTAAAGTAATATTTAAGTTTAATTTAAAATAGATAAGAGATATGGATAAAGAAATTTTGGTTTACAAACGAGTGTTGCACAATTTAACTGTTTCTCAGAATGTGCAGGTTCTCCGCGCCGTTAATGAGGGAATACGGCCTCATACGGCGATGCTGTCCGGTATCCGACCGGTATATGAAACCTTCGATGTCGAGCTTTTGAATTTTGATGATTTTTTCAAGAAAAATGCAAAAGCGTTTGAAACGGAGGAAATTGTTATTCTGGACGATAAACGTGATTTCACTGTTCGCGCCGTCATGGCCAAAGTCCGGTATCATTACGATTTCGCTCTCGCCGATGAAGAAAAAGAAGAGGCTCGCCGGCTTCTCCATGTTGTTGAAAAATACAGGGATGTTGCCAAAAAAGAATACGAATCGGAAACAGCCCTGTTGCGCAGTATGGTGAACGAATTGCAGCAAACACCGGATTTGCTCGACCGTTTCGGCATTACAGACTTAGTCGCCAATTTGAAACGGGAAAACGAAGAGTTTGAAGCGCTTTACAACGTCCGTGCGCAAAATGTACACGACCAACAACTCAAGGGTAACACGGCGAAGTATCGCACGGCTGCAAACAAGGCATTCGACAATCTGTGTAAAGTTGTTACGGGTCTTACGCTTATGCCGTTAAGCGAGGACGAGAAAACCGCCGTAGAAAGTATCATCGACATGATCAACGGACAAATTCAACAGGCAACTGTCGTGTATAACCGTCATGCCGGCGTTGTGGCCGGGAAAAAGAAGGATGACGGGATAGTTGGCGGTGAAGAAAATCAGTGAGCAGATTAAATTTATTTTACTGATTCATGACACAAATCGAAAGATATTGTATCACCATAATAGGCGTCGAATTCGACGCCTTATTAATTTTCCATTCCTTAGCATACCTTTTAAATCGTCACCACATACTTTTTAGAGGGGTGTATTTCAAATTGTCGCAAACCGGCGTATCGTAAGCCGTCATTGCAGGCCCGAAGCCCCAAACAATCCAAATGTGTTGATAATGAAAAAACGTATATGCTTAATTTTTTGGACGACTCCATTGCGTACAAAACGTTTGAAAGCAACTTCGAGCAAAGATTTCCCCGT
>JAIRLS010000265.1 GCA_031259205.1 Bacteroidales bacterium
AATTTGGGTAACACCTGCGACAGATTCTGCAAGGGTTACAAGGACAATCCGTCAACGGAAGAGATGTTGGCGCAGGCGGTAAAAATTCCTTATGTGGAAGGAATCGAACTGGTAGGCACGTGGGACATCCGTCCCGACAACGTGAAGGACATGAAAAAGCGGATGGAGGATTACGGCAAAACAACCGTATCCATCATCCCCGACGTGTTCACCGTCAAGGAATGGGGAAAAGGCACGTTGACGAACATTGACGCGAAGGTGCGGCAGGAATCGCTCGACTACCTGCGGAAGATGAGCGAAATTGCGCTCGAAATGAATTGCAGGGTAGTCAATCTGTGGATGGCGCAGGACGGCTATGACTATCTCCTGACCGCCGACTACAACCAGGAGCGGGAGTGGCTGTGCGAAGGTACGGCGGCGCTTGCCGGCGAGTTTCCGACGTTGAAATTTGCATTGGAATATAAACCGAAGGAGCCGCGCAACTTTTCGTACCATGCCCGGATGGCCGATACGATTCTGGCAGCGAAGGAAACCGGCTGCCCGAATGTCGGCATCTGCATCGACACCGGTCACGGTTTCGAGGCGGGCGAAAACATCGCCGAGGCGGTAGTACTGGCCAAGCGTGCCGGCGACCTGCTGTTCCACATGCACTTCAACGACAACCACGGCTCGTGGGACGACGACATGATTGTCGGCTCCGTCCACAGCACCATCTATGTGGATTTGCTCTACAACCTGAAAAAAACAGGCTATGCCGGCTGGCTTTCGATGGATCAGTATCCCTACCGCGAAGACGCCACCGCCGCCATCGCCGAAAGCATCCACTGGGTAAGGGCGTTCGAGCGGATTGTCGAAGAGAACATGCCGGAAATCGCCGCGCTGGTCAAACAGAACGATGCAGTGGCTACCTCGCGTTTCATGCGGAAAGTATTGTTCGGAAAGTAATATATTAACCAAATATAATTTGAGTCATGAAAAACACAAAAAATCTTTCACGCAGAACGTTTATACAATATACTGCATTCGGAACAGCAGCTTTGGCGCTGACCCCATTCGCCGCCCCTGTTATCGCAAGCGGAGCGCGAAATTCATGGCCGGCAAATGCGGCAAAATACAAGTTCAACATGATTGGTCATGGACACATCGACCCGGTGTGGCTTTGGCGGTGGGCGGAAGGCGTTTCCGTCGTGCACAGCACATTCCGGTCGGCGCTCGACCGGATGAAAGAAAATCCGGAGATGGTGTTTGTATCCAGCTCCGCCCAGTTTTATCAGTGGGTGGCCGACAATGACCCTAAGATGTTAGCGGAAATCCGCGAACGAATCAAAGAAGGCCGGTGGAACGTTGTCGGCGGATGGTGGATTGAGCCCGACATGAACATCCCGAGCGGTGAGGCAATGGTCAGACAGGGCCTGTATGGACAGTTGACCCTGCAACGCTTACTCGGCAAAAGAGCTGCCGTTGCGTTCAATCCCGACTCTTTCGGACATACGGGAAGCCTCCCGCAAATCATTAAAAAGCAGGGGATGGAAAACTATGTGTTCATGCGCCCCGGGCCCCACGAGAAAACGCTTCCGGCGGATCTGTTCTGGTGGGAAGGCGCCGACGGCACACGGGTGCTGACTTACCGTATCCAGGACAGTTATAATGATGAAGCGGATGTCAAAAACCGTATTGAATCAATGTTAAGCAAGGCAGACGGACAACCCACAAATTCTTTTATGGCTTTTTACGGCGTGGGCGACCACGGGGGTGGACCGACAAAAGCAAACCTGAAATCCATAGAAGAATTGAAAGTTCAAGAGGGTGCGCCGGCCATCACATACAGCAGTATGGACAAATATTTTCAGGAAATCCGCGCCGGTAAAACAGAAGGCTTTCCGGTAGTGACAGACGACCTTCAGCATCACGCGGTGGGCTGTTATACCATAGAATCGGCCATAAAGAAAGGAAACTGTCTATCCGAAGCGGCGCTTGTTACGGCCGAAAAAATCGCGGCTATCGGTTCATTGGCCTGGGCCGCCGATTACCCCAGGGAAAAATTCACTTCCGCATGGCACAAGGTATTATTCCTCCAGTTTCACGACAGTTTAGCCGGGACATCGCTGGCCGCTCATTCCGAGGATGCAAAGGAAGGTTACGGGTATGCGCTCAGCATTGCCCATGAAGCAACATGTCTGGCCATCCAGAAACTTGAATGGCAAATCCCCGCCGAGGATCCTGCCTCTGAATACGTACTCGTATTCAATCCTCATGCCTGGGAAGTGAATGCGCATGTTTCGTATGAGTTGGGATTCGGCGGTATCTCTCCTGTCGTATCGGTAACGGACGATACCGGAAAAGAGCTTCCGCACCAATGGACACTGGGCGAAACATCAGGCCTCGGCCGCAGGCGTATTCTCGTCAACACAAACCTCCCTCCGATGGGCTATCGGCAGATACGCATTAGGAAAGGAAACGATTTGCCGATTGACAAGCCCGCTACAGCCGAAGGCCACATGATTGAAAACGAGTATTACAGGATACGTGTTTCGAGCAAAGGAACGGTAGGAATTTTGGACAGGGAAACCGGAAAGGAAGTATTTGCAAACGGCGCGACGGGCTGCCGGGCGGTGATTGTGGAAGACCCCAGCGATACCTGGAGTCACGACGTGGTAACTTATGACAAGGAAATCGGCGCTTTTGGGAATGCAAACATCAAAGTGCTTGAAAAAGGTCCGTTAAAAGCAACACTGCGGGTTCTTTCCACGTACGGTGATTCCAAACTGACCATTGACTGGTCGCTTTACGCCGGTTCCCGGAATATAGAAGCCAATGTGACGCTTGACTGGCATGAACGTCTGAAAATGCTGAAATTTTCTTTCCCTGTTGATGTGGAATCACCCGAGGCGACTTATGAAATTCCTTATGGTTTCATTGTTCGTGAGACAAACGGCCATGAAGACCCCGGACAAAGATGGATTGATGTAACCGGTAAGCAAAACGGCAATACTTACGGGCTTACAGTCATCAATGACGCCAAATACGGTTACAATGTAAAAGGGAACGATATGCGTATTTCCGTTGTCCGCGGGGCTGTTTATGCACATCACGCCCCCTTCAGGCTAAACCCGGACGATGAATATATGTGGATGGATCAAAATGTACAGACCTTCCGCATGATGCTTGTTCCCCACAGGAATACATGGAAAGAAAACAATATACCCCGGATTTCCGCAGAGTTTCTTTCCGTGCCGGAAACCGTTTATCAGGGAATACATCCCGGCACCATGCCCAAATCCGGTTCTTTCCTCTCTATCGACAAACCGAATGTAATGGTATCTGCCGTGAAAAAATCCGAAACCGGAAGCGATTTGATTATCCGCTGTGTGGAGACACATGGGATAGAGACCGGCGCCACACTCCAGTTCCCTTCCGATAATTTCATCTGGAACGGGAATTTCGGAAAAAACGAGATAAGGACATTACGGTATAACCGGAAAAGAAAAACGATAAAAGAAGTGAATTTACTTGAAGAATAATGTTAATAATTTTTTATTATGGAAAAAACAAATCAATCCGCTTTATACAAGACATTGCCTGTTTTCATGGCGTTTTACGTCATGGGGTTCGGCGACATCGTAGGCGTGGCGACCAGTTACACAAAACTCGAATTTGGTTTGAGCAATACGCTCACCCAGACACTCACCATGCTGGCATTTGTCTGGTTTGCCCTTTTATCCATTCCGGTTGGCGTATTTCAGGACAAAAAAGGGAAAAAATTCACGGTCAACCTCGGAATCACGTTCATTGCTTTAGGTATGTTAGCGCCTGTTGTCGCATACAATTACTACGGCATGCTGGTTTCATTTACGCTTTTAGGGATAGGCAATGCCATCATACAGGTTTCGGCCAACCCTCTGATGCGGGATGTATCGCCCGAAAATAAACTCTCGCGTAACCTGACGCTCTCGCAGTTCGTGAAAGCGATTGCCGGAACGCTCGGCCCTTTCATTGCGGCTTTCTGCGCCGTCCGTTTCGGCAACTGGACGCTGGTTTACTGGGTATATCTGGTTATTTCCATCGTTACTATTATATGGTTAAGATCCACCCGTATAACCGAAACCGGCAACGAAGGAAGAGCCACCGTTATGAGCGCTTTCAAATTATTAGGCGACAGGAAAGTCGCCCTGCTCGTGCTGGGCACCTTCCTCATGGTCGGTTTCGATGTGGGTATGAATACGAACATTGTTAATTATCTGAGAGAGACTTTTCATGCCTCCCAGGAAGAGGGAAGCGTAGGGATCAGCATCTATTTTGCCGCCCTGATGGCAGGCCGTTTTCTGAGCGCGATTATGCTGAACAGGATGAAAAGTAGCCGGATGCTCCTTTATTGCGCAGTCCTTTCGGCGGCGTCGTTCGCGTTGCTCTACTTCATGCCCGGTCTCCTCGCCGGACAGATAGCTATCTTTTGCATTGGCTTGTTTACCGCCGCCATTTTCCCGCTCATCTTTTCCGCCGGACTTCAATATATGCCGGAAAGAGCCAACGAACTGTCGGGACTGATGATCATGAGTGTTTGCGGAGGCGGCGTGATCCCGCCTGTCATTGGCGTTATCAACGATTCTTCGGGTCTCATGACCGCATCATTACTGCTCGGATTATGCCTGGTTTATGTAATCTTTTTATCACTGTACATTATTAAAAACAAACTCTAAATTTTGGTAACCTGTATGTCACAATCAATTTTGGGAATAGATATTGGAGGCACAAAATGTGCCGTTATATTGGGTGAAGTCAAAGAGAGCGGTTTGGTTGAATTGAGAAGGAAAAAGACTTTTCCGACGGAAACTTCAAAGGGATTTGAACACACGATTCAAAATATATACAAAAATATAGATGACGTTTTGTCCGAATCAGGACTTGCGCCCAAGGATATTGCAGCATGCGGCGTCAGTTGCGGCGGGCCGTTGGACAGCAAAAAAGGAATTGTCATGTCTCCGCCCAACCTGCCGGGCTGGGACAATATTCCGCTTGTCGAATTACTGGAAAACCGCTACGGCATTAAAACCGGCGTCCAGAACGACGCCAACGCCTGCGCCCTCGCCGAATGGAAATATGGAGCAGCCCGTGGATACAATCACGCGGTTTTCCTGACATTCGGCACAGGTATGGGCGCCGGTTTGATATTGGACGGACGACTGTATGTGGGCGCAAACGACATGGCCGGAGAAGTCGGACATATACGCCTGGAACGTTTCGGCCCGGTCGGCTATGGAAAGGCAGGTTCGTTTGAAGGCTTCTGCAGCGGCGGTGGGCTTGCCCAGTTGGCGCAGACAAAGACGTATGAGAAATTCCAGATGGGCGAACAGGTTTCATTTTGTAAAAACTTAAATGAGATACATTCGATAAACGCTAAAATGCTTGCCGATGTGGCTTTTGCAGGCGATGAAACGGCGTTGGAGATATTTGAAATTTGCGGACACTATCTGGGACATGCACTGTCGATATTGATTGACATCCTGAATCCCGAAATGATCGTATTGGGCAGCATATATGCCCGGGCGCAACAACTCATCGAGCCGTCGATGCGTAAAATAATTGAAACGGAGACCATCCCATATTCACGGAACGTTTGCAAAATCGAACCTGCCGAATTGGGCGAGAATATTGGCGATTACGCCGCTTTGTCCGTAGCCACATACCAATTGAAAAAAGATGCACAATGAAAGATATTATTTTGAATGAATTGGATATTCTGCCGGTTAATTACCCGGAATTATCAACTTGTAGAGACGATATTTTGGCCGCTTTTGGGCTGATGAAAGATTGTTACCTGCGTGGGGGACTGATTATGACGTGCGGCAACGGAGGAAGCGCCGCCGATGCGGGACATGTCGTTGGGGAACTGATGAAAGGTTTCAAACAGAAACGCCGGCTGACGGACGAACAGCGTGAAAAAATAAAAAAAGCTTTCCCCGATAAGGGCGATTTCCTTGCCGATAACCTCCAGCAAGCTATTCCGGCCATTTCTTTATCCGATCAGGTCGCGCTTACTTCGGCTTTCATCAACGACGTGTCGCCCGATATGGTTTTTGCCCAGCAGGTACTGGGGTACGGTAAAGAAGGAGACGTCCTGATAGGATTTTCCACGTCGGGAAATTCAAAAAACGTGGTGAACGCCTGCCGGGTAGCCGCATCATTTGGCGTCAAAACCATCGGCATGACAGGCGAATCGGGAGGGGTAATGCGTGAGGTCTGCGACCTGACAATCCGCGTTCCCGCCACTGAAACCTATCGTGTACAGGAGTATCACCTTCCGGTTTATCATACGCTTTGTGCCATGCTGGAAGCGGCTTTTTTCAACGATTGACATGAATTCATAATGACAAAACGCCGCCGCCCGCGCCGTTCAACGTGAAAGCAAAACGGAGCGGCAGCAACATGGTGGTTAGCTGGGATGCAGAGGCGGATATCGAATCGGGCATTCTCCGCTTCGAAATATTCAAAGACGGCGCACTGGTCGGAACATTGCCGGAAAC
>JAIRLS010000031.1 GCA_031259205.1 Bacteroidales bacterium
AATTGAGGCTCGCGAACCTCTTTCATATCAAGAAAACCCACGTTGAGCATTGTGCGGTGGCATACTCTACTGTCCGCATTCCGGTAGCTCTCTACTAAACGGTAGTAACCGTCTATGAAGCCTTTGGCCGGATTTTGTCGCATTGATACCTTAAAATACATGCCGCAAAATAAATACTTTCTTCTCGTCCGGCAAGCCCCCCCCTGTGTACTACAAACCAATTTATTTTTCAACCACTATTGATTATCTGATATTTAAAAATGAACCAACTGCGATTGAAGGTGTTTTATTGAGAATATTGACGTTTTCAATGCCTTATTTTAACCTTTTTTAACTCTTTTAATGCGTTTTGCTGCAATGTGGGTTAAAAGCCTTGTATTCTATATGTTTATTATCATTCATATCATAATAAACACCTTCAATGCAATCGTTACTTTTGTTTAATCTATTTATACTCCACTTTTCCATTTCAGCAAATTCAATAGCCCAAATAGAGTTTGAACTGTCAATATGAAGATTGAAATTCTGCCAAACCGCTTGAATATTCCAGTCATTTAGAAATAAATCATCAAACTGACCAATAGAAAAACATACAGAATATCTGTCATAGTTGATGTGATGAACAGGAATAAATGCTCCTCGTGAAATAAAATCATAAAAAGCATTATTGTCTTTACTAAAATAAGATAACATTTTTCTATCTTTGACCTGTCGTTCTCTACGACATTGTTCAAAAATTTGGGGTGATACAATTGCAAAACCATATCCCATTGCGCTAATTTTTTTATTTTCCATATTTTCTATCAGTGACCATGATTTGTTTTTCCTTTTCCTGTTTTATTCTCAACGTGTGCTCTAACTTTTTGCATTGCTTCAGAAGGATTTAGATTTTCGTATTTTTTACCATCAATCATTAAATAACCTTTGGTATAAATACCTTTATAGGCTTTATCCATTGAATCTAAGGCTTCATCCAATGTCCTCCATAACTACTTCCATGAAATGGAATACCTTCTTTTGATAATTGTGCATGAAGTTTTTGATGTAAACTTGCTGTGTTTTCCGGGATATCAGGATACCACTTCGCGCCTTCTATTAAATCCTTTATTCCTAACTTTTCTCCAATAGAACGTGGGAATAAATGATGTCCAGTACCTGTTGGTTTAAGATCGTTAAATAATCCAACCGTATCTACCATATCATTTACATCCCTCACATACCCATATAGTGTTGGATTATATCCCAGTAACCCAATCGTGTCCTGGCTGATATAGCTCCCTATACCCGGATCATAATACCGAAACCGATTATAGTACAGTCCCGTTTCCTCATCCTGATACTGCCCCTGGTAGCGGAATGGACAATCACTCAAAGAACGTCCTGCAAAGGTACGAACCCTTCCGTAAATATCCAAACCGGCCTCCCATGTTTTTTCCCTTTTTCGTCATACATTTGATATAAACGCCATGACATCCTCATACACAAAACTTTAGCGCATACAGTTCCCGTTCCTGAAATGATGCGGAATTAAAGATGCTTGATATTTGCATTCATTTTGAAAAAAAAATATCATATCCGAAGTGGATGATTCATAAAATCATTTAACTTTGCCCTTATTTTTTTATCTTTAAAACTTTGGAATATGCAAAAGAATACATTTGTTATAGCTTGTTTTTTCTTTATGTCGGCTATATGGGTTTCCTGCGGAGGCGGAAAACAGCCGAAAGCAGGTATTGAGAAGTCCGATTTCGGACAATTTAACGGGCAGCCGGTAGAGTTGTACACCCTTACCAACCATCAGGGAGCGGTGTTGAAAGTGACCACTTACGGCGGCACTGTTACGGAATTGCAAATTCCCGATAAAAACGGGAATTTGGGCGATGTAGTATTGGGTTTCGACCGGCTGGACGGATACCTCAGTCCGGAATACGAAAGCAACAACCCCAATTTTGGCGCTATTATCGGTCGTTACGGCAATCGTATCGCCAAGGGGAAATTTACCCTCGATGGCGTGGAATATACCTTGGCGACCAATAACGGGGAAAATCATCTGCATGGCGGGAATATCGGTTTCAATCGTGTGGTATGGGCAGCCAAAGCCTTGCCGGGAAAGGAAGAGAACTCTCTTGAACTCACCTATACCGCTAAAGACATGGAAGAAGGCTATCCGGGCAATCTAAAAGCGACGGTAATATATACTTTAACCGATAACAATGAGTTAAAAATAGATTATTCGGCCACCACCGACAAAGCTACGCCATGCAACCTGACCAATCACAGCTATTTCAATCTGTCTGCCGGCGCACAGCCCACTATTGCCGACCATTTGGTAACCATTCTTGCCGATCGGTACACCGAAGTGGACGGCGGCTTGATCCCGACCGGCAATCTGCCCGAAGTAGCCGGTACGCCGATGGATTTTACTGCGCCCCACAAAATAGGAGAACGTATCGACGCCGATTTTGAACAGTTGAAACTGGGGGGAGGATACGACCACAACTGGGTGCTGCGCAACGAAAAAGGCGATTTGGCGCTTGCCGCAACAGTGTACGACCAGCAAAGCGGACGCTGCATGGAAGTGTTCACCACCGAACCGGGCATACAATTTTATACCGGTAATTTCCTCGACGGAACGCTAACGGGAAAAGGCGTCACCTACGGTAAACGCGCCGGCCTGTGTCTGGAAACGCAACATTTCCCCGATTCGCCGAATCAACCGTCATTCCCGACGACCATACTGAAACCCGGCGAAACCTACCATACGCAAACGGTTTATCAATTTTCGGTAAAATAATTTCGTTGGCTGTTATTTGCATTGACGCCGGCAATACCTTTGCCAAAATAGCCCTGATGGAGAATGCGGCGGCGATTTCGCAGGCTACCTTCCCCTGCAACGACCCCGACGGGATACGGGATTACCTGCAAACGCTTCCGGCGGTGGAAGGCGCTATCATATCTTCCGTAAGCGCCCCCGTACAAGAGATAGCCCGCCTGATGCCGCCGGAAATACCCGCGTGTATGGAGCTGACAGGAGATACTCCGGCGCCGGTTCGCAACCTGTACCGGACTCCCGCCTCGCTCGGCAACGACCGGCTGGCAGCAATAACGGGAGCCGGCCGGCTATATCCGAAAAAAGACATATTGGTGATAGACGCCGGAACCGCCCTGACATTCGATTTTTTGGACAAAGACGGAAATTTTGTCGGCGGAAATATTTCACCCGGATTAAATATGCGTTTTCAAGCATTGCACCGCTTCACGAAAAAAATTCCAATGGTCGCCCCAAGCCATCATTACGAATTTATCGGCAATTCGACCGAAACGGCTGTCATTTCCGGCGTACAAAACGGTATTATCTTTGAAATCAACCAATATATCCGTCATTTTAAGAAACAAAACGCGGAAACAATTTTTGTAATGACGGGAGGCGATATAATTTTTTTTGTTAATAAAACAGAATCTATTATTTTTGCACAACCAAATTTGGTACATATCGGATTGGAAGAGATCTTTAAATTTAATGTTAAATTCGTAAAAAAGTTTAGTTAAGGTATATAAAATAAAGTAGTTATGATTATCGCAAAAAAGAATATTCACAAATTAACAGCAGGAATAGCCGGATTATTCCTGTCATTGTCGACCTTCGCACAGACGGGAGTCGCCTCAAATTCAAGATACGGACATGGTGCGGACAGTATAGAATGCGTAAGGAATTTGTCCCTGTATCAGCATCATTACAAAAATAAAGATTATAACTCCGCCATTAGCCATTGGCGTATCGTTTTCAACAATTGTCCAAAATCGTCGATCAACAATGTGCCGCGTGGAATATCCATGTACCAGTACTTCATTGCAAGGGAATTGGATCCCGCCGTGAAAAGCGCGTTGGTTGATACGCTGATGATGATCTACAGGGAAGGAATCAAACTGCTTCCGCAAAGAAAAGGCGAATACATGGCAGCTATGGCTCAGGACATGGAAACCTACCTTGAAGATTCGCCCGAAACAAAGAAGAAAATTCTGAAAACCATTGAAGAAAGCATCATCGCCGAAAAGGAAAACACTCTCCCGACGACATTCGTTAATTATATGAAAACCTCGCTCGCCCTTAACGATGCAGGAATATTGACCGACGAAGAACTGGTCGACAACTACACCAAAGTAAGCGAATGGCTTGACCTTGCCATTACAAAAACATCCAATGAAGATTTGGCAAAAGCCCGCGACGTGATTGACAATGCCTTTGCACAAAGTATTGCCGCTAACTGCGAAAATCTGATCAAAATCTATTCGGACAAATTCGAGGCCGGTCAAAACGACCTGGAATTTCTCAAAAAATTGACGCACCTGCTCAACAGTAAAAACTGCACCGACTCCAAACTGTTCGAACAGGCCTCGGAAAAGCAGTTCCAGTTGGATCCGTCGGCAACGGCAGCCTATAACATGGCCAAACTGTTTCTCCAAAAAGGCAATTTCTCCAAAGCGCTCGAATATTTTGACAATGCGATTGAACAGGAAACACGTTCCGTTCAAAAAGCTACTTACTGGTGCCAAAAAGGAGATATCCTGAGGTCGAAGTTCGATAAATTTGCCGAAGCCAAGAGATGCGCACTGGAAGCAGCCAAGTTACGTCCCGACTGGGGCGAACCCTACCTGTTGCTGGCAACGATTTATGCACAAGGCCCGCAATGCGGAGATGATGAATTTGAAAAACGGCAGATTTATTGGGTGATAGTGGATAAACTGATCAAGGCAAAGACGGTAGATCCAGAATATGCGGAACGGGTCAATTCTTCCATCAAAACCTACAGCCAACACTTTCCGTCCAAGGAAGAAGGATTTTTCCGAGATATCAGCGAAGGGACAACGATCACCATCGGATGCTGGGTGAACGAAACCACGCGGGTGCGTTACTGAACAAGGCCTGCGCTTCGCAATTCTTAACGAAAAGAATGAAATCAAGCGGTATATATCCCTTATTGTTCGTCCTGTGGCTTGTTTCATGCAGCAACGACATGCAGGTGATCCACAAAATTGTCGATCCGGACGAAGAACCTGATTTAACGGCTTTCAACATTGAAATGATGTATTCCGACTCCGCCGTGCTGCAAATGCGAATGAAAACACCGGTGATCAAACAGTTTACAAGCGCCAAAGAGCCGAAAGACAGCTTCCCCGAAGGCATACACGTCTGGATGTACGAAAAAACGGGAGAGTTGAAAGCTGAAATTACCGCCAACTGGGCCTTACACGACCATAGCTCCAAAATATGGGAAGCAAGAAGCAATGTAGTGATATCCAACAGTAAAGGAGAAAAACTGGAAAGCGAACAAATGTTTTGGAATCAGGAAAAAGGTACCGTCTATTCCGACAAGTTTACCAAATACACTTCGCCCACAGGCAATGTCGCGACAGGCCGCAACGGAATGTTTGCACGACAGGATTTTTCGGAACTGAAACTGATAAGCGGATACGGCACCATGATTTTTACCGAACAGGACGAAAAATGACACAGCTCCTGATAAAACCGGTCAAAACGACGTTCAACCCCATAAGTTTAAGTTAATCATGGCAAGCGCTAAAAGTCCAAAAGGATATTTCCGACTTTTAAGATTTTTTAAGAATATCGCTACAACATTTACTTTCATTAGCATAGCGGGCGGTTTCACGTTTTTTAGGGAGGTCTGCATAACTTTGTCGGGGAAAATTACTTTTCATTCACAAAAACAACTATTACATTTGTACAAAAAAGTAATCGTATGGAAAAGCTGATACAGTTGACGGATATTGCAAAAATTTATACAATAGGCAGCATCGAGGTGCTTGCTTTGGAATCAATAACGATGGACATCGAGAAAAACGAATATGTGGCCATCATGGGGCCGTCGGGGTCGGGGAAATCTACCCTGATGAACATTATCGGATGTCTGGATACCCCTTCGCACGGTACTTACATTCTCAACCATCAGGATGTAAGTACGATGAAAGACGACCGGCTGGCTGAAATCCGCAACAAAGAAATTGGTTTTGTCTTTCAGACATTCAACCTGTTACCGCGCTACAATGCCTTGGGAAATATTCAGTTGCCGCTCATCTATGCCGGTATTCCGAAATCCGCAAGAATTGATCGGGCAATGGAAGTCATCCATCAGGTAGGACTGACGGAACGCATGCACCACAAACCCAACGAACTGTCCGGAGGACAGCGGCAAAGAGTGGCCGTAGCCCGCGCATTGATAGGCAAACCGTCCATTATCCTCGCCGATGAACCGACAGGCAATCTGGACAGTAAAACATCCATTGACATTATGAACCTTTTCAGTGAAATACACCGCAACGGCAATACCATCATTCTGGTAACGCACGAAGAAGATATCGCCCGCTATGCCCACCGCATTGTCCGCTTGCGCGACGGTATGATTGAATCGGATAAAATTAACGACAATATTCGCATCAATTAATGTATTTTGGTACGTTGTTTGTTGAGGCTTTTTGAAAAGGTTAAAAATGATTTTATCACGTTTTTTTAATATAACCCTGTATATCGGCATTTTATTCGCGATGTTTTCGTGCAGCGGAGGTAGCCGGCGTTTCCCTGTCGGAGATACGTCCGCAGAGAAGGACTCTTCCATGCAAATAACATTTGCGCAGGGTTTTACGCTGCAAAAAACGGAAAACGTCACCTTGTTGACCGTCCTCAACCCGTGGCAGGGAGCGCAAAACAAGATTTTCCGCTATGCGCTGGTTTCCGGAGAAAATCCCGTTTCCGACAGTTTGTCCGCTTATACGGTCATACGGACGCCTGTGGAAAAGGTCGTATGCCTGTCCACCACCCATGTCGCCATGTTGTCGGCTATTGGAAAAGCCTCCAGCATCAAGGCCATGTCCGGAACGGCGTTTATCCATGATTCCGCTGTCCGCAAGCGCATCGACTGCGGCGAAATCGTCGATGTAGGCTATGGCGCCGCACTCGACATTGAAACCATCGTTGCGCTCAAACCGGACGTGATTTTCGCTTACGGCATAGGACAGGAAACGATGAGTTACCTGTCAAAACTCGCCGACTTGGGATTGACGGTAGTGCTGAACGCCGAGTATCTCGAACGTACCGCCCTGGGAAAAGCCGAATGGATGAAATTCATGGCCGCTTTTTACCATTGTGAAGAACAGGCAAACGCACTCTTTGGACGAATCAGGCAAGAGTACGATTCGCTGAAACTGCTGCCTCTGCGCACGACAAACAGGCCGGCGGTTATGTGCGACCTGCCCTGGAGAGGTTCGTGGTATATACCCGGCGGACAAACTTCCACAGCAAGCATGATCCTCGACGCAGGAGGAAACTATTTGTGGAAAGACAACCCTTCGCACGAAAGTTTTCCCGTCACTATCGAAGCGGCAATCAACAAAGGCGTTACAGCCGATATATGGATCAACACAGGCGCCGCGCGCAGCCTTGCCGAAATAAAAGCGACGGATGAACGACTGTCGTTGGCCAAACCATGGCAAACAGGACAAGTATTCAGCAACTTCGCAAGAGCAACCGAAAACGGCGGTAACGATTTTTTCGAATCCGGCATTGTCCGTCCCCATGTCGTCCTCAAAGACCTCATCAGGATATTTCATCCGGACTTGCTGCCCAACCATTCGCTCTATTACTATCTCCAACTGAAATAACCATAATACCAAATACTCATGAACAAAATAGATGTACTGATTTCCCCCACGACCAAAGAATTTGTCCGGATATGCCGGAAATATTTCCAATATTTGGAAAGTTTACCAGAAAAAGACATCATGAACTTCTGGGAAACCCAACTGAAAATGTTGTCCGATATTTATACCGGAATATTTACGTTACCGGAAATAACGGCGAGGTATTCCTACGATGTGGACAAATATGTTACCGAAAAGGCTTACAACAAGACCTTAAGCGCCCTGACAGCCTATATCGGCGGACTGGACGCCTTTCCCGATTTTTCCGATCTGAGTTATCCCGGAAGCATAAAAGTAGTAGAAGCAAGCCTTTCGGAACTGCTGACCGATGTTTATCAGGAAATGAAAGATTTTGTACTGCTGTACGAAACCGGTACCCTCGAAAACATGAACGACGCCATCGCCGAGTGTGTGGAAACTTTCGGACGCTACTGGGGCGTGAAACTGTTGACTTCCTTACGCATCATCCATGTAAACCTGTATCATCAGCGGTATGCCGAAAGCAAAAAATCGCACGATCTGGAAATCGACATTGAGGAAGTCATCGGCGACTACGACGGGGAAGAGGGATGACATTTGCATCCGAAATATCACGCGAAGAACTGCAATCATTGCCCTTAGTCCGTTTTCAGGGAGAAATACGCGTGGCCGAAAGCGTCCGGGAAGCCGACGAACTGGTGAAACTGCTGGAAAAGTCGTCCGTATTGGGATTCGATACCGAAACGCGCCCTTCTTTCACCAAAGGACGTATTAACCGTGTGGCACTGCTGCAATTGTCCACCGGCAAGCAGGCCTGCCTGTTCCGGCTGTGCAAGATGCCCGTTCCCCCAAATCTTATCGGCTTGCTGTCCGATCCCAACCTGCTGAAAATAGGCGTTGCCCTCAAAAACGATATGGATGTGCTGTGCCGTAGCGTCCACATGCAGCCGAAAGGGTTCATCGACCTGCAGGACATGATGAAACAGTTTACCATCAAAGACCTCGGTTTGGCAAAAATGACAGGGATTATCCTCGGCGTGAGGATCTCCAAATCTCAGCAATTATCGAACTGGGAAAACGCTGTCCTCACCGAAGCGCAACAAAGATATGCAGCCACCGACGCATGGGCCTGTTACGAAATCTACCGCAAACTGTCCTCCGTCCGTCAAATCTTCCGCACATGAGGCGCAAACAGCTTTTCAAACAGACGATTCAATGGTTTCGCGCCAATATGCCCGAAGCCGAAACCGAACTGCATTACGGGAATCCCTTTGAACTGCTGGTCGCGGTGATGCTGTCGGCTCAATGCACCGACAAGCGCGTGAATATGATTACGCCCGCCCTGTTTGAAAAATATCCTTCACCGGAAATCCTTGCCGAAGCCACTCCCGAAGAAGTGTTTGAAATGATCGGAAGCTGTTCCTATCCCAACAGTAAATCGAAACATCTGGTAGGGATGGCGCGCATGTTGACGGAAAAGTTCGGGGGACGGGTACCCGATTCCATTGACGACTTGAGGCAACTTCCGGGTGTAGGACGAAAGACGGCCAATGTCATCGTTTCCATTGTTTTCAAACAGCCTGCATTGGCGGTAGATACTCATGTGTTCCGCGTTTCCGGGCGCTTATGTCTGACCGTCAACGCAAAAACGCCACTGGACGCGGAACGGCAACTGACCGAATATATCCCCCGCCATTTGTGGAGCATTGCCCATCACTGGCTCATTCTCCACGGACGCTATGTCTGTACGGCACGCAACCCCAAATGTAGCGAATGCGGATTGAAACGGCTGTGCCGGTACGCTTCCGGCCAAACACCCGCAATGAACGGTTAATTCTTTTTTTGAGGCGCTATGGGTCAGTGGGCTGTTTCATCTTTGTTTCCCGTTTTCTTCCTATCCTTCTTAAAAGTCCCTGCGAGGACTTTTTTTTAACCACGAAGTCGCAGAAGTAACACAAAGTGTCCCGGAGGGACTTGATTTTCCTCACCGCCGGTCGCTGACCGGCGGCAAGGCAGCCTCCCACAGCAGTGCGGCTCCCTGAATTGAAAATTCAGGCAGAAGAAGCTACGGACAGGCTTCCGCAGGTCGTTGACCTGCGGTTATGAAAGTTACGTCCTTTCAGGACGTTCCGCATTCTCCAAAGCGGATGGATTTCGCGCTTTCAGGCGCACGCCGTGCTTTCAGACGCACGCCGTGCGTCTCTACATTCGTGTATTCGTGGAGGTCAGAAGAATTATTTTTCATAGCGCCTCAATAAAAGAATTAGCCTGAATTTTTACAATTTGGAGATTTTAGAAATTTCATGTATGTTTGTGCTTTATTTTGTAGAAAAAATCATGAAACATATCATAGTCATTATTTTCATT